>NZ_WXEX01000016.1 GCF_009877435.1 Heliomicrobium gestii
CGCCGCCATGTCCCCCCTGTCGCCCGAAGCCTTGCCCCCCGAAGCCCGAATGCCGGATGCCTGAGCCCAGACCACGAGTCGAACCGGTTGAATACGAACCCATGCCACCCTGTGGTCCGATGCCGATGCCCATGCCGGTCGAACCTATCGCCCTAGAGCCTATGCCAATGCCCATGCCTTGTGAACCGATGCCCGTGCCTATGCCTGTGGAGCCCATTGCCCGTGAACCGATGGACCACCGGCCTGCGCCCTGCGCCCCCTGTGAGTCCTATGATCCAGCCACCACCGTCCCGCCGGAGATGATGAAACCAGGCTGGAAGCTCGCCCGCGCCTATGTGCCCTACCAGCAGTACTGCCCACCCTTCTACCCTCCGGCCGAAGCCCTCTGCAAGGGCACGATTTTCCCCGGTCTCTACCGCCCCTACTGTCACGATCGGCGTCGTCGATGAGAGGGGAGGGAGGCTGACGCATGGACCGGCACCAGTTAGAACTGCTCCGGCGCATCCAGGAGTTGGAGTTTGTCGCCGTCGACCTGAACCTATTTCTGGACACCCACCCCAACGATAAAGCCGCTTTGCGGGACTTCACTCGTGTTACCGATGAGTTGAAAAAGCTAAAGCACGCTTACGAGCATCGCTATGCGCTGTTGACAGCGGGCGGGCATAATCCCGGACGGTACCCCTGGAACTGGATCGAAGAGCCCTGGCCTTGGGAAATCGAGTACTGATGATGCAGTCGGGAGGGTAGGAACGAGCGATGTGGATTTATGAGAAAAAGCTCCAATACCCGGTCCGGGTGGAACGGTGTGACATCGGCATGGCCAGATACCTTTTCGCCCAATACGGGGGGCCCGATTCCGAACTGGCTGCGGCTCTGCGGTATTTGACGCAGCGGTATTCGATGCCTACGAAAAAGGCTACAGGTCTTCTCACCGATATCGGGACTGAGGAATTGGCACACTTGGAAGTAATCGCCACACTCATTTACAAACTGACCAAGGATGTCCCTGCGGAAAAATTGCGTGAAGTTGGTCTCGGAGGTTTTTACGCGCAGCACGACAATGCGCTCTACTATGCGGACGCCAACGGTGTCCCTTGGACTGCCGCATACATTCAGGCAACCGGTGACCCTGTGGCGGACCTCCATGAGGACCTGGCAGCCGAGGAGAAAGCCCGGGCCACCTATGAACACCTCATCAATCTGACCGACGATCCCGGCGTCAAGGACGCCCTCCGATTCCTGCGGGAGCGAGAAGTGGTTCACTTCCAGCGCTTTGGCGAGGCGCTTGTTGACGTGCAGTTCTTTATGGATCGGAAACAGTGCTACTAGAGAAAAAAGGGTCGGACAGAGTGTCATAAAGAAGTCAGGAATTCCGTTCACTTTCTCCTCAACATTTCCACATTTCTCAAGGCGCAAATAAATCGTTACACAACAAACAAAGCACCGCTTCAGATCCCATGGTCTGAAAGCGGTGCTTTGTCGTTCCTGCCGAAGCGCTTGTCGTTGCATCACCGGTGTGCCGGGTTTTTCGGCAGTGTCTTTCCGATTTTCCTATGGTATGATTATCCTGTGTGACTTGTTTTTCCTGTGATAGACGCGCAAAGAAAGGAGCACGAAGCATTGAAAGCCGCCAAAGGCGCCGGTAGCCATCTTATCGCCCTCGGTCTTACCGTGCTCATGGCCTTTACCGCTGTCATCGGTCTCTGGGAACCCCTAGAGTCAATGGCCTATGACATGTGGCTGCGGGTGCGCGGTGTGCAGGCCACCAGCGGAGAGGTGGTCATCGTCGGGATCGATGACGCCTCCATCGCCAAGATCGGACGCTGGCCCTGGAACCGGGAAGTGCATGCCCAACTGCTGGACCGGTTGCGCGAGGCGAAGGTGGTCTCCTTCGATTTTACCCTTGCCAACGAAGCCGACCCGCAGGGTGACACCCGTTTGGCAGAGGCGATCGGACACCATGGTCATGTCGTCCTGCCCGTCTTTTTTACCTTTGAAAAGGAGGGCAATGACACCTATCAGGTGATGCGCCTCCCCCTCCCCGCCTTGCGCAAGAACGCCTTCAGCATGGGCTTTGTCAACTACCCCACAGAAGCAGACAACATCGTGCGGCGGACCATGCCGGTGACCGTCGATAAAAACCGGACCATTCCATCACTGGCCTTGGCCTCTGCCATGGCCGCCCAGGGTCTCGGACCGACCAAAGCGACCCTTGCCCCTGACGGAACCGTGCAGGCCGGAGACTTCGTCATTCCAACGGAGAACAACAAGACGCCGCTCCTCAACTTCGCCGGTCCGGCCCAATCCTTCCCCACCTACTCCTACCATCAAGTGTTGGACGGAACGGCGCCACCGGAGGCCTTTGCCGGCAAGATCGTCTTTGTCGGCACCACATCGCCGCTGCTCGGCGACATCTACAACACACCCTTCACGCGCAGCAACCTGGTGCTCGGCGGCAATCTGCCCACTCCCGGTGTGGAGCTGCACGCCACCGCCGTCGAAACCTTTTTGAACCGTTCTTACTACTACCGGGCGCCGGAAGCGCTCAACCTGTTCCTGCTCGCCCTCTTCAGCGCCGCTTCCTACACCGTGGCGTTAGGCTTAAAAGGGAAGCCCTGGCACAGCCTGGCAGCCCAACTCGCCCTCACGGCCGGCTGGATCGCCCTCAACGGACTCGTCCTGATTCGCGGCCACTACTGGCTGAATCTCGTGGCGCCCTTGATCGCCGGCTCCGTTACCTACCTGGCAGCCACTGTCTACAATTTCATTCTCGAACAACAGGAGCGCCAGAAAGTGAAGGGGCTCTTCGGCCGCTATGTCTCGCCAGCGGTCGTGAACGAACTGCTGGCCCATCCGGATTCGATCCAACTGGGCGGCCAACGCATCGACACGACGATCCTCTTTTCCGATATTCGTGGATTTACCGCTTACAGTGAAGGCCGCTCGCCGGAAGAGGTCGTTTCCCGGTTGAACGAATACTTCACCCGCATGACCGGCATCATTTTCAAACATGGCGGCACCCTCGACAAGTACATGGGCGACGGGATCATGGCCGTCTTTGGCGCCCCCATCGCCGATCCGAAACATGCCCGCCACGCCCTGGAGGCCTCCAAAGAGATGTGTGACGCCCTGGTCGAGATGAATGTGGTGTGGAAAGAACGGGGCGAGCCGCTCTTTGACCTGGGCGTGGGTCTCAATAGCGGTCCCGTCCTGGCCGGCAACATCGGCAGTGAGGAGCGCATGGACTACACCGTCATCGGCGAGGACGTCAACCTGGCTTCTCGGTTGGAGAGCATGAACAAGCAGTTCAAATCTCGCATCATCGTTAGCGAACGAACCGTGCGCTATTTATTGACCGGAGATGCAACCTCGCAGGCCAGCCAGACATCGGCTCCCCCTTTGCCCCAAAATGACACTGTTTTTACGGAGCCAGCGTCTATGCGTGAGCAATTGGCCCCACTTGGTCTGGAGGAGATTGGCGAGGTGGCCGTTCGCGGTCTCGTTCATCCCGTGAAAATCTACACCCTTCCCGCTTACAACGGCGATCGAACTGTATAGGAAGAAGTTGGCCATAGGAAAACCCTCCGAGCTCCGCTTCGGAGGGTTTTTGCGTGCTTTTTCGTTTCTTATCTTATTCAATCATTTCCCATACCCTTTGGTCACAGAAAATGCGGAAGAGCCCTTCGTCCAGCTTGCCATCTTTGACCATGAAACCCAAGATGCGCAGGGCATCTTCGACGGGCATGGCTTTTTTGTAGGGCCGATCCGACGCCGTTAGGGCATCGTAGACATCGACAAGGCTCAGGATGCGCGCTTCAACGGGAATGGCGTCGCCGGACAATCGCTGGGGATAGCCTTTTCCATCCAAGTGTTCATGGTGCATGGCCGCCCAGCGGGGGACGTTGGCCATTTTCGGTGGAAAAGGGACCTTGGCCAGGAGGCGCTCGGTCACCTCCACGTGGCCCTCCATCTGCCGCCGCTCCTCCTCGGTCAAGGTGCCGCGGAACACACTGAGAGCCTCCACCTCGGCCGCTGTCAGCCAGGTTTGGCGTTTTCCTTCCGCATCCACGTAAGTCCGTTCAGACAGCGATTGCAGCACCTGCACGATTTCTGGCGTGATTCGCCCGGCAGGATCGTCAGCCGCCACAATCATCTCGCGGATCCGCTGCCATTCCGCCCAGGCATCGTTCCATTCCGCCTCCACCCGTTCCTGTTCGGCCGGGACACCCTTCTCCAAAGCGACCAGCTTCGCCTCCAGGTAATCGCGCCGGAGAGCCGAAGCAATGGAATCCAGACGCAGCAAAACGATTTCTCGCCGGTCCCCGAGACGGGTCGCTTTGTTCATCACCGCCAGGGGCGTCGTGATCTTGCCGATGTCATGAAGCCAGGCCGACATGATCAATTGCTTTAGCCGCTGCTCATCAAAGAGTTCCGTCGCCCAAGGGCCTTCCTTCGTTTCGTTGATGGCCCGAGCCAGCGCTCCCGCCAGTTGGGCCACCCGACGCGTGTGGTTGGCGTTATAGGGGGTTTGGGCGTCAATGGCGGTCGCCATGACCTCCACGAAGGAGTTGAACAGTTGCTCGATGTCCTCTAGGAGACGGCGGTTGGTCATAGAGATGGCCGCCTGGGAGGCCAGGCTGGTGACCACCTTCTCCAAGTAGGGGGCGAAAGGGATCACCTTTCCTTCGCTGTCCTTGGCGTTGATCAACTGCAGCACGCCGATGATGTCCGACTCGTGGTTCTCCAGCGGCAACACCAGCATGGAACCGGTCCGGTAGCCGGTCATCTGGTCATACCGTTTCGGCCCCGAGAAGTCAAAGCCCTCCGCCTGGTAAACATCGGCGATGTTCACCACTTCCCGTTTGAGCGCTGTATAGGCCGACACGTTTTCCGGTCGCATCGGAACCGGTGGCAGTGTCACCGGCTCCCCCTTGCCGCCGGCGAAAACGTTCATGGTTTCATTATGGATGATCTTAAAGACGAGTTGGTCCCCTTCACAGAGGTAGAGGGTCCCTGCATCGGCGGAGGTGATCCGGCGCGCTTCTGTCACAATTCGATCGAGCAGACAGTCATGATCTTTTTCCGCCGACAGCGCGATGCCGATATCCAACAACGCGCCGACTTCTTCTAACGTATGGATCAATCGGGTGCTCATGTTCGATAACCCTTTCTTTGCGTGGCTGGTTGCTCACCGGATCTCCTAGTGCCTCGGTTCGTGTTCTCCCGTGGCAGGTACGACACTACTTAGTCACTACGCACGATGTACCTATCTAAGTATCTATTTGCCATCGTCCGTCGTCTTCCTGCTGGGCTTCCTGCTGGAATATTCCATTTTTTCTTCCATTCCAGCACAGTTTGCTTCGATTTGCGATACAAAAAAAAGCGCCACCGGCCTGCGGCAACGCTTTTTCGTTTCCCCTTATTCCCCTTTTTCCCGCTGCCGCATGGCGCGGGCCATCTCTCGTTCGGCGTCGCGGCGAGCGATATCGTCGCGTTTGTCGTAGAGTTTTTTCCCGCGAGCGATGGCCAACTCCAACTTGGCGTACCCCCGTTTTAAATAGATGCGCAACGGCACAAGGGTCAGGCCTTTTTGATGGGTAGCCGCGCTGAGTTTGCGGATCTCGCTCCGATTGAGGAGCAGCTTGCGCGTGCGCGTCGGCTCGTGGTTATAAATATTGCCTTGTTCGAAGGGGCTGATGTGCATGTTGTAGAGGAGAACTTCCCCGTTCTCGACACGGGCGAAGGAATCCTTCAGATTGCCTTTCCCTTGCCGGAGCGATTTGATCTCCGTCCCTTTTAATGCCATACCCGCTTCATAGGTTTCATCGATATGGAAATCGTGGCGAGCGCGCCGGTTCTCGCAGAGGACTTTATGGCCTTCGCCCATTCCAGCCCCTCCTTTCCGCGTCTCTCATGACTGTTCGTTGCCATTGCTTCGTGTTCAATTCATGTTCGGTCGAGCAAGGCCAACGCCGCTTCGCGCGTCGGCAGTGTTGACCGAGAATTCATGATTGATCGGTTCTTTTCTCTTCACTTGGCGTCAACTCTCTGTTTTGATAAACGTTTTGATCATACAGTTCTCTATTTCGCTGCTGGCAGGGAACCTTCCACAATGAGAAAGCGTCCGGTGGCCTCTGCCGCAACGCGCCCGTCGCAAAGGGTCGCTGTGGCCGCTGCGTCAATCACCTTTCCCCGTTCGCGAACGATGCGGGCAGCGACGCGGACCCGATCGCCTAACGGTACGGAGTGGCGAAAACGGACCTCCATCCGAGCCGTCACGGCGGGTATCCCCCGCGAAGACATCTGCCTTCCCATCACTTCATCCAACACCGTGGAGACCAAACCGCCATGGGTGATGCCGGCGTAACTCTGATGCTGCGGTTGAGGCGTGAAATAGGTCACATACTCTTCTCTCTCCCAGGCAAAGGAGAGGTGTAAGCCGATCGGGTTGTTTCGGCCGCAACAAAAACACATGCCCTCATCGGTCACATTGAGCGTCATCGGTTCTCTCCGTCCTTTTGCCCCACAGGCTTATCCACATGGGCCGGTGCGTCGGCTGGTGCAGTTACTGGAGCAGTAGCCTTTACAGGGGCATGTTGTTCGGCCCTTTTATCCGCTGGTTCACCCAACAGGGTTTCTTTCGCCTTTTCTGCGACGTACCCTTGGGGGTCGGTCATCACTGAGCGGGCTTCCCGGACAGGAGCAGACGCTTCCTGGATCGTGTTTTTTACGTCTTTGACCGGTTCCATGGCTTCATTCATTTGTGATTTCAGCCCTTCGGTGGCGCGGCGAAATTCGCCGAGCGCCTTGCCCACGCTCCGTCCGACCTCCGGCAATTTGCTGGGACCGAGGACGATGAGGGCGACGATGAAGATCAGCACAAGTTCGGGAAAGCCGATGTTAAACACGGCAAGGGCTCCTTTCGAGAATAGGATAGGCCCATTATACCACACTTTGTCCGAGGAATTGAAAGACACCGGAACCGTCGCCGGTCCCGGTGTCGATAGGGGTCATCAATACCTTACAGGTTCAAGAAGGGGGCGATGATCAGGGAGATGGTGCCGGTCACCTTGATTAACGCGTTCAATGACGGGCCGGCCGTATCCTTGAAGGGGTCGCCAACGGTGTCGCCGATGACGGCGGCGGCGTGGGCTTCTGTCCGTTTGCCGCCGTGTTTGCCGCTCTCGATGTACTTCTTGGCGTTGTCCCAGGCGCCGCCAGCGTTGGCCATGAAAATGGCCAGGAGGACGCCTGCCACGGTCACGCCGGCCAGCATGCCGCCCAACGCCTGGGCGCCGAAGCCGAAGCCGACGATGAGCGGGGTGATGACAGCCAGCAGACCGGGGGCGATCATCTGGCGGATGGCCGCCTGGGTGGAGATGTCAACGCATCGGGCGTAGTCGGGTTTGGCTTTGCCTTCCATCAGGCCGGGGATCTCCCGGAACTGGCGGCGAACCTCACCGATCATCTCAAAGGCAGCCTTGCCGACGGCTTCCATGGCAAAGGCGCAGAAGAGGAAAGGCACTGTGCCGCCGATGAAGAGGCCGATGATGATCTTCGGTTCCAGCAGGTTGAGGATGAAGTGGCTGCCGGCGAGCGCCTTCGATACGCCGGGCGACTTGATCACTTCTTCGGCAAAAGCGGTGAACAGCGCCAGCGCGGTCAACGCCGCCGATCCGATAGCGAAACCTTTGGCCACGGCAGCCGTTGTGTTGCCGACTGCGTCCAGCTTATCCGTCTTTTTGCGAACTTCCGGTCCCAGTTCGGCCATCTCGGCGATGCCGCCAGCGTTGTCAGCGACCGGTCCGAAAGAGTCGATGGCGACGACCATGCCGGCGGTGCAGAGCATGCCCATGGCAGCCATGGCGATGCCGTAGATGCCGGCGAAATGGTAGGAGACAGCAATCGCAATGACAATCACAATGATGGGTAACGCAGTCGACTTGAGACCGACGCCGATGCCAGCGATGATGTTGGTTGCCGGTCCAGTCAGGGACGACGACGCGATATGTTGGGCCGGCTTATAATTGTAGGAGGTGTAGTATTCGGTGACCCAACCGACGGCCACGTTCACGAGCAGGCCGCTGACGACAGAGATCGTCAGGCCCAGGGGCACACCAGAGGGAAAGGCGCTCGGATTGGCGACGCCCACACCCTCGAAGAGAGAAGCGGCGATGAAGTAGGTGGCGACGGCCGTGAGGAGGTTGGTGCCCCAGAGGCCTTTGTTCAACGCCATCTGCGGATCGCCGTCCTCGGTGGTGCGGACGAAAAAGGAGGCGATGATGGCGGCGACGATCCCGGCCGCGCCGATCAGCAGCGGGTAAAAGAGCCCCTCCAACCGGTTCGGGAAGACGGTGACGCCGATCAGCATGGCGGCGATGGTCGTGGCCGCATAGGATTCGTAAAGGTCGGCGCCCATACCAGCCGTGTCACCCACGTTGTCACCGACGTTGTCAGCGATGACGGCGGGGTTGCGCGGATCATCTTCAGGGATGCCGGCCTCGACCTTGCCCACCAGGTCGGCGCCCACATCAGCCGCCTTGGTGTAGATGCCGCCGCCGACACGGGCGAAGAGGGCGATGACAGAGGCGCCGAAGGCGAAGGAGTTGATGATCACGGCATCCTGGAAGACGATGTAAAGCACAGAGACGCCGAGCAGACCGAGACCGGCGACTGACATGCCCATGACGGCGCCGCCCCGAAAGGCGACCGAGAGGGCTTCATTGAGGCCGCGCATGGCCGCAGCCGTCGTCCGGGCGTTGGACTTGGTGGCGATGGTCATGCCGACATAGCCGGCGACGGCGGAAAAGCCGGCGCCGACCAGGAAGGAGATGGCCTGCCCCCAGGCGAGCTTCTGGTTGCCCCAGTTGCCGACCAGCAGGGCGCCGAAAATGATCAGGGCAAAGGGGATGAGGGTCTTGTACTGGCGGTTCAGAAAGGCCATGGCCCCTTCAAAAATGGCCTGAGAGATCTCTTTCATGCGCTGAGTCCCTTGGTCCTCTTTTAACACGCTCATGGCCAGATAGGCGGCAAACAGCAGGCTGACGACGCCGGTGGCCGCCGCAATCAACGGGTAATTCACGGAGTGTTCACGCTCCTTATGTTATTCCCGTATTCTTTGACACTCTACCAAGTAACCCCAGAATATGCTAACCCCAGATGATTACCCCACCATGGACAGCCCCAAGGCGCTAAGCAAGAAAAGAGCGGCAAATACCATCGTCATCTTGCTGAGTAGGTCATCGAGCCCTTTCTTCTTGCCAAAAAAGCTTTCAGCACCGCCTGCGATCGCGCCGGACAGTCCCGCGCTTTTTCCGGACTGCATGACAACAGAGGCCATTAAGCCGAGGCTGGCGATGACATGAATAATAATGATAAATGTCTGCAAAATTACACCTCCCCTACTTTACTCCTGGCATTTTTAACATAAGAATTTTAGCACGTCCACCAGATAAAGACAAGGCAGCGGGCTTGATCGTGAGATTGTTTGCAATGCAGCAACCTCACCTTCATGAATCGTCTTGTAAGAAAGAGAAGGGGATCCGGGTCGGTAACCCGGATCCCGTAGCCCTATTTTACCCCAGTCAAATGCAATACATACCATGGACGGATGTTGATGGCAACCGTTCCGCGTCGATTCTTACCGGCGCTCCAGGTTGAAAAAGGTCTTCTTGCCGCGATAGAGAGCGCGTTCGTCCAGTTCCTCTTCGATCCGCAGCAGTTGGTTGTACTTGGCGACCCGGTCCGTGCGGGAAGGAGCGCCCGTCTTGATCTGGCCGGCGTTGACGGCGACAGCCAGATCGGCGATGGTGGCGTCTTCCGTCTCACCGGAGCGGTGGGAGATGACCGTCGTGTAGCCGGCCCGGCGCGCCATTTCGATCGCCGCCAGCGTTTCCGTGATCGAGCCGATTTGGTTGACCTTGATCAGAATGGAGTTGCCGACGCCGGTTTCAATGCCCTTTTCCAGCTTCTCCGTATTGGTGACAAAGAGGTCGTCGCCGACCAGTTGCACCCGCTTGCCGAGGCGATCGGTGAGCAGCTTCCAGCCTTCCCAATCATCCTCGTTCAGGCCGTCCTCAATCGAAACGATGGGGTAGCGGTTAACCAAGTCTTCCCAGTAGTCGACCATCTCGGCGGAAGACTTAACCTTGCCCTCCCCTTCCAGGTGGTACTTGCCGTCCTTGAACATCTCGGAAGCGGCAGCGTCAACGGCCAGCAGGATCTCTGTCCCCGGGTTGTAACCGGCCGCTTTGATCGCCTCGATGATCACCTGCAGCGCTTCTTCATTGGAGGACAGGTTGGGGGCAAAACCGCCTTCATCACCAACAGCCGTGTTCATCCCCTTGCCCTTGAGCACTTTTTTGAGGGCATGGAAGACTTCGACGCCCATGCGCAGGCCCTCGGAGAAACTCGCCGCGCCGATGGGCATGACCATGAATTCCTGGATATCCACGTTGTTGTCGGCATGTTTGCCGCCGTTGAGGATGTTCATCATCGGAACAGGCAGTTCCCGGGCGAAGACACCGCCGAGGTACTGGTAGAGGGGGAGGCCGACATACTGCGCAGCCGCTTTGGCGCAAGCCATGGAGACGCCCAGGATGGCGTTCGCCCCGAGGCGGCCCTTATTCGGCGTGCCGTCCAGTTCGATCATCCGCTGGTCGATGTCCATCTGCCGGGTCACGTCCCAGCCGATCAGTTCCGGCGCGATCTCCAGGTTCACATTGTCGACAGCGTTCTGTACGCCCTTGCCCAAGTACCGCCCTTTGTCGTCGTCGCGCAGTTCCACCGCTTCATAAGCGCCTGTGGACGCGCCCGACGGCACGGCTGCCCGACCCAGCGTCCCGTCTTCCAAGACCACATCAACCTCAACGGTCGGGTTCCCACGGGAATCCAGAATCTCACGAGCATAAATTTCAGCGATAACAGACATGAATCGATTCCTCCAATACGTATTGATTCTTTGGTTATTGTGTACATTTTTGTCTTGCAATTATAGACTCGTTTCCGGTTGGGCAAGCCATCAAGCGAGCAGCTGCGAAGCTCGTAGCGAACAGGCCAATGGACCCAACCCTACGAGATCAGGGACTTCCCTGTCATCTCCGGCGGCGGCTGCACGCCAAGCAGGCCCAGCAGCGTCGGCGCGATATCCTCAAGGGCGCCTGCAGCGCGCAGTCGCCGGTCTTTATGGCGGTCACTGACGAGCATGACCGGCACCAGATCGGTCGTATGGGCCGTATGGGGCCCGCCGTCGTTGGGGTCGATCATCATCTCCACATTGCCGTGATCCGCCGTGATCACTAACGCGCCGCCTTTGGCCAGCACCGCCGGCACAACGCGGCCCAGGCACTGATCGACCGCCTCGACCGCTTGGATCGCCGCCGGCATCATCCCGGTGTGCCCCACCATATCGGGATTGGCGAAGTTGAGGATGATCACGTCGTATTTCTCCGCCTCGATCTCGGCCAGCACCTTTTCGGTCACCTGCCCGGCGCTCATCTCCGGCTGGAGGTTGTACGTCGCCACTTTCGGCGACGGCACAAGGATGCGCTCCTCGCCTGGATTCGGCTCCTCTACGCCGCCGTTGAAGAAGAAGGTCACATGGGCGTACTTCTCTGTCTCGGCGATGCGCAACTGCCGCAGCCCGGCTTTGGCGATCACCTGGCCGAAGGTGTTCTCCAGGTTTTGGGGCAAAAAAGCGACCGGCGCGTCAATGGTAACGTCATACTGGGTCAGGCAACAGAAGTGCACCTGCGGCGCCTGGGGACCGCGGTCAAAACCGGCGAAATCGGCATCCACAAAGGCCCGTGTCAACTGACGGGCCCGGTCGGCCCGGAAGTTGAAAAACAGCACCGAGTCGCCGTCGCCGACGGTGCCCCTGGGCTCGCCCTGGCCGTCGACGATCACCGTCGGCGGCACGAACTCATCGGTCACGCGGGCATGGTAGGCAGCCTCCACAGCGGCGGCGCCCAAGGTCGCCTTCTCTCCGCAACCATGAACCATAGCGTCCCAAGCCTTTTGCAGGCGATCCCACCGTTGATCCCGATCCATCGCGTAGTACCGGCCGCTCACGGTGGCCAACTGCCCGCGGCCGAGCTGTTCCAGTTTCTTTTCCAGGGCGTCGATATACTCTTTGGCGTTGGCCGGCGGCACATCACGGCCATCCAAAAAGGCGTGAACAAAGATCCGCTCGACGCCTCGCGCCACAGCCATATCTAAAAGAGCAAAGAGGTGGTCGATGTGGCTGTGCACGCCGCCGTCGGAGAGGAGCCCCATCAGGTGCAGGGCCTTGTCCGTCCCCTTCAGTCGATCCATCGTATCCCCAATGACCCGGTTCTTGGCCAAATCGCCCGTCTCCACCGCCTTGGAGATGCGCGTCAATTCCTGGTAGACGACGCGACCAGCGCCGATATTCAGGTGCCCCACTTCGGAATTGCCGATCTGCCCTTTCGGCAGGCCCACATACTCGCCGGAGGCTTGGATGGCCGTATGGGGATAGGTCTCCCATAGGCGTTGATAGTTGGGCAGGTTGGCGACCTTCAGGGTGTTCCCTTCCACCTCTTCCCGCAGGCCCCATCCGTCAAGGACGATGAGCATGACTGGCTTCTGTTGCGTCGATGCTGGCAATGGTGTCACTTCCTTATCCTTGAATGCCGTCGCTTGCGCGTTTTCTTCGTTTACGGTTCTTCTTCGCTTACTGTTCCTCGAAGCGGGCGATGCGGGCGAAGGATTCGGCTTTGAGGCTGGCGCCGCCAACGAGGGCGCCGTCAATGTCCGGCCGGTTCATCAATTCCTTGATGTTCTCCGGCTTCACACTGCCCCCGTAGAGAATGCGCGTCTCCTGCGCCTTGTCGCCAGCCAGTCCGGCCAGCACGGAACGGATGAAGGCGCAGACCTGCTGCGCATCATCGGGCGATGCAGTGCGTCCCGTCCCGATCGCCCAGATCGGTTCATAGGCGATGATGACGCCGGCCAGTTCCTCCGGCGACAGGCCGGCCAATCCCTGGCGGACCTGAATCTCCACGACGGGATCGGTGACTCCCTTTTCCCGCTGCTCCAGCGTTTCGCCGACACAGACGATGGGAATCAGCCCCTCAGCCAAAGCCGACCGGACCTTTTCGGCCACCGTCGCGTCCGTCTCGCCGAAATACTGGCGCCGTTCCGAATGGCCGATGATGACATAACGGCAACCGAGGGCTATTAACATGGGCGGCGCGATTTCGCCGGTAAAGGCGCCTTCCCGCGCCGGGTGCATGTTCTGGCCGCCGACGAAAACATTCGTTCCCTCAAGCGCTTCCGACACCGCCGAGAGGGCGGTGTAGGGCGGGCAAAGGACAATCTCCCTACCCGCGCATTCTGCGACCAGGGAACGCAAGGTTTCTGCCATCTTCCGGCCCTCAGCCGGTGTCAGGTACATCTTCCAGTTGCCTGCCAACACAGGTGTCCGCATACGTTCACACCCTTATCTGGATTCAGTCTCCGCTCGGTTCTCTTTCTCGTGTGCGTTGAAGGCGTCTTACTCGACCGCCTTAACGGCGTCTCTTGTCACGCTCGATCGGCCAGCGCCGCCACACCGGGAAGTTCGCGTCCTTCCAAAAACTCCAGGGAGGCGCCGCCGCCGGTGGACACATGGGTCATCTTATCGGCCAGGCCGGCTTTTTCCACTGCCGCCACGGAATCGCCGCCACCGATGATGGACACGCCTTTCACCTTGGCCATGGCTTCCGCCACACCGAGGGTGCCTTGATCAAAAGGCGCCGTCTCAAAAGCGCCCATCGGCCCGTTCCAGACGACTGTCCGCGCTTCCGCCAGGGCCTGTTCGAAGAGGGTGACGCTCTCGGGACCGATGTCCAGAGCGGCCTTGTCCGCCGGAATGGCGTCAACTGGAACGACAGCGGTCGGAACGCCGGCGGCCAGGGTTTCAGCGACGACCACATCGACAGGCAGGAGGAAGCGGACACCCGATGTCTTGGCCTTGTCGAGCAATTGCCGGGCCGTATCGGCCTTGTCTTTTTCGCAGAGGGACTTGCCCACTTCCCGCCCGAGGGCATAGAAGAAGGTGTTGGCCATCCCGCCGCCGATGATCAGCGTGTCGACCTTGTCCAGAAGATTATCGATCACAGCAATCTTATCGGCCACCTTGGCGCCGCCCATGACGGCCACGAAGGGCCGTTCCGGCGCAGCCAGCGCCTTGCCCATGATCGAGATCTCCTTGTCCATCAGGAACCCGGCGACAGCAGGCAGGTAAGCGGCGACGCCGGCCGTCGAGGCGTGGGCGCGGTGGGCCGTGCCAAAGGCGTCGTTTACATAGACGTCCGCCAGCACAGCCAGCTTGCGGGCAAAGTCAGGATCGTTCTTCTCCTCTTCCGGGTAGAAGCGGACATTCTCCAGCAGCGCCACATCGCCGGCCTGCATCGCCCCCACGACAGCCTCCACCTCGGGGCCGATGCAGTCATCCAGTTTTTTCACTGGATGGCCGAGCAGTTCCGCCAACCGTTCCCCCACCGTTGTCAGGCGGTACTTGTCGTTGACCTTGCCCTTGGGACGGCCAAAATGGGAGGCCAAGATCACCTTGGCCCCTTCTTGAATCAGATATTGAATGGTCGGAAGGGCGGCGCGAATGCGGGTGTCATCGGTGATCACACCGGCCTCGTTGACAGGAACATTAAAATCGACGCGCACAAGGACGCCTTTTCCCCGGACATCAATATCGCGTACAGTCTGTTTGTTCAACGCCCAAACCTCCAACGTCAATTTCCCGGCGGGGCGAGGCCCCGCCGGTTCAATGGTCAATCCATGGAGTTTGTCCTCTTTCGAAAAACACCGGAGCACGCCGTTGGGGACGTTGCTTGCGCCACACTTCCCGCCGGCCCACGCTGACAAGACCCTCGGCAGCGATTAGAGCCCTTTGGCGGCCACATAGGCGGCCAGGTCGATCAGGCGGCAGGAGTAGCCGTATTCGTTGTCATACCAGGACACGATCTTGACCATATCGCCGTCGATGACCATCGTGGAAAGGGCGTCGACGATGGAGGAGAAGGTGGTGCCGTTGAAATCGCGGGAGACCAGCGGCAATTCGGAAAAGCCCAGGAAGCCTTTCATCGCGCTTTCAGAAGCCGTTTTCAGGGCCGCGTTGACCTCCTCGGCCGTTGTCTTCTTCCGCACATCAAGAACCAGGTCGACGACAGAGACGTTCGGCGTCGGCACGCGCATGGCAAAACCGTTCAGCTTGCCCGCCAGTTCAGGGATTACTTTGCCGATCGCCTTGGCGGCGCCCGTCGAGGTGGGCACGATGGACATGGCCGCCGCGCGGGCCCGGCGCAGATCCTTGTGGGTCTGGTCAAGGATCTTCTGGTCGTTCGTATAGGCATGGACGGTCGTCATCAAACCTTTGACGATCCCGAACTGGTCGTTGATCACTTTGGCCACCGGGGCCAGGCAGTTGGTTGTGCAGGAAGCGTTCGACAGGATCCGGTGGGCCGCCGGATCATAGGTGTCCTCGTTGACGCCCATGACGACGGTGACATCCTCGTTCTTGGCGGGAGCGGAGATGATCACCTTTTTCGCGCCGCCGCGCAAGTGGGCCGAAGCCTTTTCGCCGTCAACAAAGAAGCCTGTCGACTCGATGACGATATCGACTCCGGCGTCACCCCAGGGAATAAGAGCCGGATCCTTTTGCGCAAAGACCTTGATCGCTTTTCCGTCAATCTCTATGCTGTCACTGCTCACTGCGACCTGTCCCTGGAAGGTGCCGTGAACGGAATCATACTTGAAGAGGTGGGCATTTGTCTTCGCATCCGTCAAATCGTTGATGGCGACAATCTCCACTTCCGGGTTAGCAATGGCCACGCGCGCCGCCAGCCGGCCGATGCGGCCAAAACCGTTGATACCGATACGGACTGCCATTCAAAAAATCCTCCTTATCCCAAACCAATGTTCTCACTGTACTACGTTTTAGTCTATTCCACATTCGCTACTTAATTCCTTCCAGCACAAACCGACAACTGTCAACTTTAACCTTCGCGCAATATCCTTTTTTCGGTTGCCGCTCGGTCGAAGGAACTGTTTTTGGTGCATTTGCTTTGACCGTCCCTCCTTCAGGCAGCCCCTTCTGTTCAGCTCGCCTTCGCGATGAAGCTCAGAACCTGTTCAGTTGTAGCGCCGGCGCTGGGTCGTCGCCGGGATGCCCAACTCGTCACGGTATTTGGCCACCGTCCGCCGCGACAAGGAAATCCCTCGTTCACACAGGGCTTCGGCGATTTTTTGATCGCTTAAGGGATGACGTTTGTCTTCAGCTTCGACGAGTTGGCGAATCAGGGGCTTGATCGCCCCGGACGCCGGATTTTCCTGACCAACCGCCGTCCGGACGCCGTGGTCGAAGAAAAACTTGAGTTCGAAAAGACCCCGCGGCGTCTGGGCGTATTTCCTGGCCACGGAACGACTTACCGTCGATTCATGGACGCCTGCCTGCTGAGCCACATCGCGCAGGGTCAATGGCTTCAACGCCGTCAAGCCCTGCTCAAAAAAAGGCCGTTGCCATTCGAGAATAACGCTGACCACTTTATACAAGGTCAGCCGGCGCTGTTCGATGGCCCGGATCAGCGACAGGGCCGAGTTTAACCGGTCTTCCACATACTGCTTGGCCTCCCTGGCTGACCCCTCTTCCTGGAGAATCCGGCGGTAGGTCCGGTTGACTGTCAACCGGGGGAGGGCGCCGTCATTGACCAGGATCACATAGTCCCCGTCCACCTTCTCGATGATCACATCCGGCAGAAGGGGCCGGTTTTCCCGCTCGCCGCCGAAGCCAACGCCCGGTTTCGGGTCCAGTTCGCGGATCCGGTCGACCATCGCCTGGACCTCCCCGACGGTTAGCTTCAAGCGTTGGGCGATCCGGTGGAGGCGTCCGGCGGCCACATCGGGCAGATGCTCCGCCAGGATCCGCTCCAGATGAGGCGTCAACCGCCCCTGCTGGCTCAGTTGAATGCGCAGGCACTCGGCGAGATCGCCAGCGCCCACCCCCGGCGGGTCAAAAGATTGAATCGTCTCGATCATCTCCCGGACGATTTTCTCTCCGACCGATGCGGCGGCGGCAATCTCGGTCGCCGTGATGCGCAGGTAGCCCTTCTCGTCGATGTTCCCGATGATATACTCGCCAACGCGGCGCCGCAGCCCATCGGAAATCGCCAAGCGCAGCTGCAATTCCAGGTGTTCCTGCAAGCTCGGTCCCAGGGCCGGCGTCTCCCGCTCGAAGCGCGAAGGCTCAACATCGTCCCGCCGGCGTGATTCTCCGCCGTCATAGGACCGGTCTGCCAGCTCCGCACGCTCGGGAACAGGGTCCCGCAACAGCGCCGGATCGAAACTCTCCCGGGTTTCCGTCTCCCCTTCTGAAGGCACTTCAAGGGTCTCCAACAGGGGATTCTGCGCCAGTTCCCCCTCAACAAAAATCGACAGTTCCAGGGTATTCATCTGCAAAATGGCGATGGCCTGGCGCAATTCGGGGGTCATGACCAGCCTTTGCGCCTGCTCGATCTGTTGTCCCAACCCGACTCGCACCAGCCATCCCCCCTTGTGCCGTCTCTTGATGATGTCTTACCCTCACTCCGGAATCGCGGGATAGGCAGGTTGGCGGATCACCCGGGCGGGAACACCCGCCACGAAGGTGTTCGGCGGCACATCGGCTGTCACGACAGCGCCGGCGGCCACGATGGCGTAGTCACCGATGGAGACGCCGGCCAGGATGGTGCTGTTCGCGCCGATGACCACGCCGTCGCCGATGCGCACCTCGCCCAAGCGGTACTCCCGCAACAGGTACTCATGGGCCAGGATGGTCGTGTTGTAGCCGATCACACAATCCTTGCCGATGGTGATCAGTTCAGGATGCAGGATATCCATCATCACCATAAAAGCGATGGAGGCGTCCTGGCCGACGCCCATGCCCAGCAGGCGGTAGAGCTTGTTTTTCAGTTCCAAAAAGGGGACGAAGCGGGCCAGCAGGATGATCAGCACATTGCGAAAGACGCGCCAAAACGGGACATGGCCGTAGACATGGCGGAGAGAATTCTTCCCTGCCACCGGATAGGCGACGGTGCGGCGGGCCATGGGTCACTCCTCCGCTAGGCCGCCCTGCCGGGAAAACTCCTCGGCCAGGCTTTCGAGCCTGCGCAGGCGGTGGTTGACGCCCGATTTGCCCACCGGCGGGTTGAGCATCTGTCCCAGTTCCTTGAGACTGGCGTCGGGAAACTGCAATCGCAGTTCGGCGATCTCCCGCAGTTGGGGCGGCAGATTCCCGAGACCGACGCGACTTTGCACGAACTGGATCATCTCCGTTTGCCGCAGGGCGGCGTCGACGGTTTTGTTCAGGTTGGCCGTCTCACAGTTGACCAGCCGGTTGACCTGGTTGCGCATCCCCTTGACGATGCGCACATTCTCGAAGTTCAGCAGCGCCGTATGGGCGCCGATGATGCTCAACATCTCCACAATCTGTTCGCTTTCCTTTAAGTAGACGATAAACCATCCCTTGCGCTGGCTCACCTTCGCCGAGAGGCCGAAGCGATGCAGCAGATCGGAGAGGGTCTTGGCGTGGGTCTCATCATTGGTGATGATCTCCAGATGATAGGTTCCCTCCGGGCTGTTGACAGACCCGCCGCCAAGGAAGGCGCCCCGCAGGTAGGCCCGCCGGCAGCACTGCCGTTTCAGCAGTTCGGAGGGAGGTTCAAAGGAGAAGACCCCCTGGCTGTCGGTGATCCCCAGTTCCTGCAGGACATCCCTGCCGCCGACGCGGGCCGGCAGGGAGATGACATAGACGTTGCTCTTTTTCAGCCGCCGTTTCCGGCGAACGAGGATCTGCGTCTGCAAGCCGAAGACGGCTTTGATCAGACGGAAGATCTTGCGCGCCGAGCTGGCGCTCTCCGTGGAGACGGTCAGGGAGACGCCCTGTTCGCCGCTGATCTGCAGGGATCCATCCATACGAAAAAGCGCCGCCAGTTCCGCCAGTTGGCAGCAGCGGCGGCGAGGTTGAATGCGAGCCAGTTCTTCCTTCGTTTCTACGGAAAAAGACAATTTATTTCACTCCTGCGCCCTAGCCTTCCACACGGTTCTGCCAGGGGTGGTGTTGGGGCGACCGGGCCAGTTTGCGCCGGTACAGCAATCGATCAACCAGCCCCACCCGGCTCTGCCGCTCCTTTTCCCCGATCACCGCGGCCATGATCGCCTGAGCCAGACGGGCCGGGTCATGGCGGACGAAGTTCTCCTTGTTGATCAGGCGGGCGCGAACGACCTTGCAGCCCTGCTTTTCCAGGTATTTGCTATCGATGACAACAGGCTTTTGGCCTTTTTCTTCGTATTTGCGCAGCAGCGCCTTCGACGCCGGCTCGGTGTTGACGATGATGGCGTCGACCAGATTGGCGCCGCAGTGGCGGTGAATGGCCGCCACATGGCGGGACGCCGTGTAACCGTCCGTCTCCCCCGGCTGGGTCATCACGTTGCAGACATAGATCTTCGGCGCCGTCGTCTTGCGCAGCGCTTGGACGATGCCGTCCACCAGCAGGTTCGGGATGACGCTGGTGAAAAGGCTCCCCGGACCGAGGATGATGGCGTCGGCCTCCTCGATGGCCTGCATGGCCTGGGGCAGGGGCTCACAATCGGGGGGATCCAGGTAGACCCGGCGGATCCCTTGCCCGTCAGCGGTGATGGCCGTCTCCCCGCGCACATGGGCGCCGTCCAACCGTTCGGCGCAAAGGGTCACATTGTGCAGCGTCGACGGCAGCACCCGGCCGCGGACAGCCAGGATGCGGCTCATCAGGTCGACAGCCTTCTCAAAGCCGCCCGCCGTCTGGGTCGCCCCGGCGAGCAGCAGGTTACCCAGGTTGTGACCGGTCAGCCCATCTCCCTGGACGAAACGGTAATTGAGCACCCGGTCCATATCTGATTCCGTGTCCGCCAGGGCAACCAGGCAGTTGCGGATGTCGCCGGGGGCGACCATCCCCAATTCATCGCGCAAGCGTCCCGAACTGCCGCCGTCATCGGAAACAGTGACGATGGCCGTCAAGTTGGAAGTATACTCCTTCAAGCCGCGCAACAACACCGACAGCCCTGTTCCGCCGCCGATGACGACGATCTTGGGGCCCCGCTCCAGCGAACGCCGCCGGTAGAGCACCTCCACCAGCCGGGCGTCCATCTCCGGCGCCAACACCTGGAAGATGGAACGAACCATGGCCATAAAGCCGTAAATATGCAAAAAGAGCCCGATCGCGAAAATGAAGGCCCCCAGACTGGTCATCGCCCCGTGATCATAGGCGCGCGACAACTGACGCAGGCTGTTTTCCAGGTATCCGAAAAACTCACCGTCAAAAAACAGCGAGATGCTCGTCCCTGTCAGGATCAACCCGAGAAAGGAAAGGGCCATCCAGCGCTTCACCTTTAACCCGGGATAAAACCACATGAGCCATTTCACGTACCCTCGCCGCCTCCCCGATCTTTATCGATATCCCGATGCTTGACGGTGATGGCGTAGTCCTCATCGGCCAGCGCCGCCGCCAAACGGTTGGCCAGGGTGACGGACCGGTGTTTTCCACCGGTGCAGCCGATACCGACAACCAGGTGGCTTTTGCCTTCTTTCGTATAGTGGGGAAGCAAAAAACGCAACAACGAGTAGTACTTCCGCATGAACACCTTCGTCGTCGGCGACGAGAGCACATACTCCTGAACCGGTTCGTCATTGCCGGTCAGGTTGCGGAGCGCCGGCTCATAGAAGGGGTTGGGCAAAAAGCGGACATCCATCAACAGATCGGCGTCGCGGGGCGTGCCGTACTTGTAGCCGAAAGAGATGATGGTGATCCGGAGTTGGGAATTGCGGGCGTCCTTGCCGAAGAGTTCAAAGATCTGCGTCTTCAACTGCTGGGCCGATAGGTCCGATGTGTCGACGACCTTGTCGGCCCGTCCCCGCAGGTCGGCCAGCATCTGCCGCTCGAGCTTGATGCTGTCATAGATGCGGGCGTCGCCGGAAAGGGGATGGCGGCGTCGCGACTCCTTGTACCGGCGGATGAGCGCCTCGTCGGAAGCCTCCAAAAAGAGGATTTCGCACTGGATCCCCTGGGCGCCCAGTTGGTGGAGTCCGTCGCTCAGGGAGTCAAAAAACTCGCCGCCCCGGATGTCGATGACGAGGGCGATTTTGGTGATCTTGCCCTTCGAGTGAACGATCAACTCGCCGAATTTGGGCAGCAGATTCGGCGGCAGGTTATCGACGCAAAAAAAGCCGAGATCCTCCAGAGCGCGGATCGCCTGCGACTTGCCGGCGCCGGAGAGGCCGGTGATGATCACCATCTGAATAGCGGCTTTGTCGGATCCTTTCTCCATGGCGTCCCCCTACATTTCGCGCGGAACTGGCCGAGCCGTCCGTGATTGCTTACAGGATATTGTACCATATGTTGTCCTGCAAGGATCAGCGCCCTTTTATCTCCCGTACAACTTAGTCAGACAAGCGAGTCTGGACACGGTGGATTCGGGCAACCGGTCCCACTGAAAGCGCCAGAGCCAGTTTCCTTCCAGACTTCCGGGATAGTTCATGCGGTCCGCTGTCCCCAACCCCAGCAGATCCTGCATCGGGACGATGAAGGCGTCCGCCACCGAGGCCAGGCCGAGGCGGATGAAATCCCAGACGATGTCGCTGCCGTCGGAATTCATATACTCCAGCGCCTTTTTTCGGTCCTCCGGCGAGGCCTGCTGAAACCACCCGAGGGTCGTGTCATTGTCATGAGTGCCCGTAAAGACGACGCAGTTCTGGGTATAGCGAAAGGGGATGAAGGCGTTGCCATTCGCGTCGCCCGAATCAAAGGCAAACTGCAACAGCTTGATCCCCGGAAATCCGAACTGTTCGCGCAATTCGATCACCTCCGGGGTGATCACGCCCAGATCCTCGACGATGATGGGCAGATCGCCAAGAGCCCCCTCCAGCGCCGAAAAGAGGGCGGCGCCGGGCCCTTTGCGCCAGCGGCCATTTCGGGCCGTCTCTTCCCCATAGGGGATCGCGTAGTAGGCCTCAAAACCGCGGAAATGATCGATGCGGACGATATCGACCAGGCGAAAAGCATGGCGCAGGCGGCGAATCCACCAGGCGTAGCCCGTCTGATCGAGCCGCTCCCAATCATAGACGGGGTTGCCCCAGAGTTGGCCGTTCTCATTGAAATAATCGGGCGGCACACCGCCCACCTCCCGGGGTTGGGAACGCTCATCCAACTCGAAGATGTCCCGCTTTCCCCACGTGTCGGCGCTGTCCATGGCCACATAGATGGGCAGGTCGCCGATGATGCGGATGCCCCGGCTGTTGGCGTACTGGCGGATCTCTTGCCACTGGCGGAAAAAGAGGTACTGGACGAAACGGTGATAATCGATCTCCTTCGCCTGCTCCCGGCCGAATCGCTCCAGCTCCTGCCCGTCGGGACGAGCGTATTCAGCGGGCCAATCGAGCCAGGAGCGCTCCCCGAAATGCCGCTTCAGCGCCCGGTAACAGGCATACTCGTCAAGCCAATCGGCCTGTTCGTCACAGAACTGACGAAACGCCTCTTGATCACCGGAGCGTTGGAGAAAGCGCTCAAAGGCGTTGCGAAGAAACCCTTCACTTTCCCGTTCGGCTCGCTCAAAATCCGCCTTCTGGGGCGGCGATTGCGGTTCCGGCGGCAATTCTTCCTCCTTCAGCAGCCCTTCTTCAAACAACTGTTCCGGGCTGATCAGGAGGGGGTTGCCGGCGAAGGCGGAAAGGGCGGAATAGGGGGAATGACCGAAACCGGTCGGTCCCAGGGGCAACACCTGCCAGAGGGTCTGGCCCGAGGCCTGCAAGAAGTCGACAAATCGCCTCGCTTCCAGGCCGACTGTGCCCGAGCCATGGCGGCCCGGCAGAGAGGTGGGATGCAAGAGCACCCCGCTGGATCGTCGGGGAAACAGCGTGCTCATCTCTCTTCCCTCACTTCCAAGATCGACGATTGGAGCGGTTGCAGAAAGATCGCGATTCTCCGGCTTTGCTTCGGATAAGCTTCGATGGTGATCGGCGAACCGTCCGTCAAGAGGTCGACCAGCTGTCCGCCGGCGGCGGCGCAGGCGGCCAGCGCCTCCGGCGGCAGCTCAACCTCCAGCCGCTCTCCCGGCGATTCGCTGTTGAAGTTGATGATCACGACAGCCATCGACTCGCCGTTGCGCCGGAGGAAAGCCGTCGCTTTCCGGCTGTTGATGGGGAGAAAACGGATCTCGTCGCCCTGCAAATAGGGTTTCGCGCTTCGGATGGCCAGGACATGGCGATACCAGGACGCCAAGGGGCTGTTGGCCCCGAAGTCAATGGGGAGAAAGGTCGCCTCATAGTTGCCTTCAAAGAGGGGCGGCCGGACGGCGGCGCCGTTTTCCTGCCCGGCATACAGCATGGGCACGCCCGGCAGTGTCAGCGCCAGGAGCACCGGCGGCTTGGAGCGCTCGATCCCGCCGTAGGTCACGACGGTGCGCGGCTCGTCATGGTTTTCCGTATAGCGGACCATCCGGTGGCCCGGCAGGTACAGGCTGCGCTCCCACTCGATTTTGTTGCGAATATATTGCACCTCATAGTAGGGATCGTCGCGCCGGATCTCCTCATGGAGGCTCTTCAACTGGTTGTAGAGTTCAAAGGCGTAGATGCCGTCAAAGCCGGCGGAAAGCAGGTCGGCCATCCGATCATAAGCCTCGGCGATAAACACCGTGTCCGTCTTGATCGCTTTGACCTGGGCGATGGCCTCCCGCCAGAAATCGAGGGGGACCCAATGGGCAAAATCACAGCGATAGCCGTCGATGTCGAACTCGCGGACCCAGTATTGGAGGACGCCTGTCATGAACGACCACATGGCCCGCCGATCCGCTTCACGGTCATAGACAAGCCGGTGGGCATTCGGTTTGCCCTCCACAGGGATCCCATAATTCAGATCGGCCGTGTCCCACCAGTCGGCCGACGGCGCGATGGGGCGGGACTCGTCATCCCACAAAAACCATTCCCGGTGATAACCGCCCTTTTCCGGCGGGTTGGCGGGATCGAGAAGCACATTGTCGGGGGCGCAGTGGTTGCCCACGAAATCGAGGAGCACCCGCAACCCATGGGCATGGGCTTCCTGCACCAGCTCCCGGAACTGCGCGGCGGCGGCTTCCGTCGACGCAGCCTCTTCCCCCTCCGCTTCCGCCAGTTCCGGCGCGACGGCCAGATAATCGCGGATCGCGTAGGGAGAACCGGAGAGGCCCTTGCGGTACTTCTGGGTGATCGGGTGGATGGGGAGCAGGTACAGGGTGTTGACGCCGAGCGATTTGATCCGGGGCAAGTCGCGCTGGATGTCGCGCAGCGTCCCGAATCGCTGAGCGGTCATGCCATACACCCTGGGGTAGATCTGATAGATGATGGCGGATGTGAACCACTTGGGCATTCCCACGGAATCACACTCCTTGTCTGTTCTCTTCGACCCGATTCCAATAATATCCTTCTCCATCCGGTGAATCGGGCCGGCGAGAGAAAAAGAAAACGGGGCGTCTCCCGCAAGGATAACCCCATTTTCCGGCAATCATGTGTCTGTTTTTGCCGTAAGGACCCAACGGCGCAACGCGGCGGCCACACCATCGGCGTCATTCGAAGGCGCCACCCAGTCGGCATGGGCCTTCACCTCGTCCGGCGCGTTGCCCATGGCCACGCCGACGCCGGCATAGGCGAGCATATCCAGATCATTGTATGAATCGCCGATGGCGACGACAGACTCTCGGGAAATCCCCAGTCGCTCGGCCAAAAAGGCCAGAGCCGTTCCCTTGCCGCTCTGGCGATTCATGAACTCCAAGTAGTAGGGCTTCGAACGGGTCACATAGAGCCGGTCGCCCCAGCGCCGCCGGCACGGTTCCACCAGCGCCGCCATCCGCTCGGGATCGCCGATGGCGAGGATCTTCGTCGGGCACGCCTGCTCCAGGAGGCGCCGCTGGTCCCGGACGAGTGTCGCCGGCACCCGGGCCATGTCCATGTAATCGAGGACCTCCGGACCGATCCGCTCCACGTGCAGGTGATCATCCATGTAAAGGTTCACATGGAGACCTTCACCTCGCAAAAAATCCAGGACCTCCAGGGCCAGTTCTTGATCTACGGGCCGGTGCAGAAGGATTTCCCCGGTCGCGCCGTCCTTGATCATGGCGCCCTGGTAGACGATCAGCGGCAGGTCCAGGTCCAACAGGCGGGCAAAGGGATGGGCGGCGCGAAACATCCGTCCCGTCGACAGCGTCACCGCCACGCCCTGTCGCCGCGCCTGCGCGATGGCCTGCTGCACCGGCAGAGAGACATGCAGCTCCGGCGTCAACAGGGTGTCATCGACATCGATGGCGACGAGTTGAATCGTTGGTTCCGTCGATTCCGGCAAAAAGGCTCCTCCTTCCGCGCGTGGCTTTTACCGGCCAAGGCGCGACGAATTTTTAAATCCAACAACACCTGACGCAAACAACGCGATTCCTCTATCCGGCTGCGGCGCAGCGTCATCCTTCGTCGCGAACGAACCAGCTGAAGAGGGTGCTGAACAGCGAAAGCAACAAAGCGCCAAGAAAGGCAGCGCCAAAACCAGACACCTCAAAACCGCGAACCAATCCGCTGACCATCCAGAGCATGAGCCCGTTGATGACCAAGGTGAAGAGTCCCAGGGTCAGCAGGTTGATCGGCAGCGTCAACACAAAGATGATCGGGCGAATGACGGCGTTGATGATGCCAAGGACGAGGGCGGCTAAGAGCGCCGGAACGATGCCGGCGATCGTGATCCCCGGGATAAACAGCGCCGCCAGCGCCAAGGCCAGTGTGTTGAGGAGCCACCGCAGGATCAGCGAATTCATCTCTTACCTCCCGTTCTTCCCATGGACGGAGCGGCGTGCCCCGTTTTTCCATCGCCTGCGCTTTCCGCGGAACCCTGTAGAACCGCCAGCACCCGTTCCGCCAGTTCCTCTGTCATGCCTTCCACAGCGGCCAACTGGGCCACCGTTGCGGCGGCGATCGCCTTCACCGAACCGAAGTGCCGCAGGAGCGCCGTTCGCCGCTTCGGCCCGATCCCGGCGATGCCGTCGAGGGCTGACGCCGTCTGCGCCTGGCCGCGCAACTGCCGGTGGTAGGTGATGGCGAAGCGGTGCGCCTCGTCGCGAATGCGCTGGATGAGATAAAGGGCCCGCGAACCCCGGGGGAGGATGATCGGGTTCGGGTTGTGTTCATGAAAGAGCCACTCATTTTCTTTGGCGAGACCGTAGGTGGTGATGTAGTCGTACCCGACACCGGCCATGGCCTCGCGAGCCGAACTGAGCTGGCCCTTGCCCCCGTCGACGATGACCAGATCCGGCAAGGTGGCAAATTTGGCGCTCATCGGGTCGAGGTTGCCGGCGTCGACCTCCAGCGCCTCCTCGCGAGCGCGGTTGAAGCGCCGGGTGAGCACCTCGGCCATGGAGGCAAAGTCGTTGGGCCCCTCCACCGTTTTGATGCGAAAGCGCCGGTAGTCGCTCTTTTTCGGCGCCCCACCCTCGAAGACCACCATCGAGGCCACCGATTCCTTGCCCATCGTGTTGGAGATGTCGAAGCACTCGATCCGCCAGGGCGGCTCGTCGAGGCCGAGAAAACGCTGCAGGTCAAGGACGGCCTCTTCGGTCATCGATTTCTTCCGCTGTTGCTCATTTTGCAGCTGCTCCAGCGTGAGCAGGGCGTTTTTGGCGACCATTTCGATCAGTTTGAGCTTGTCGCCCCGCTTGGGCACCCGGATCTCCACACGGCCCTGCCGTTTTTCCCGCAAAAACCGGGTGATCAATTCCTCTTCCTCGGCCGACTCGATCGGCTCCTGGAGCAGGATCTCCCGGGGCACGAAGTCGCACCGGCTATAGTACTGTTTGACAAAGGCGGTGATCACCTCGGAGCGATCCATCTCGTCGGTGCCTTCGAGGATATAGTGTTCCCGGCCGATCAGTTTGCCGCCGCGGATGAAGAAGATCTGCACACAGACCTGATTGAAGCCGCGGGCCATGGCGATGACGTCCTGGTCGGCCATGTCGACAGAGACGATCTTCTGCTTTTCCATTACCTGCTCCAGCGCCCGGATGCGGTTGCGCAGCGTCGCCGCCCGCTCGAACTCCAGGCTCTCGGCGGCCTCCTCCATCTCCTGTTGGAGGCGTTTTCGCAACTCATCCTCCTTCCCTTCCAGGAAGGCGATGATGCTGCCGATCATGGTCATGTACTCCTGCCGGGGAACGCGCCCGGCGCAGGGGGCCAGGCAGCGGCCGATGTGGTGGTTGAGGCAGGGCCGCTGCCGCCGGTCCAGTTCGCGGCGGGAACAAGTCCGCAAGGGAAAGAGGGTGCGCAACAGTTCCACCGTCTCCCGCACCGCCCCCGACGAGGTGTAGGGGCCGAAATACTTGGCGCCGTCCTTCTCCAGCCGCCGCGTGATCAAGAGCCGGGGGTAGGTTTCCTGCAAGGTCACCATCAGATAGGGGTAGGTTTTATCATCGCGCAGCATGATATTGTAGCGCGGTTTATGTTCCTTGATCAGGTTGCACTCCAGGATCAAGGCTTCCAACTCCGAATCGGTGACGATCGTCTCCAGATCGCAGATGCGGGCCACCAGCGCCTGGGTCTTCGCCGTCAGGTTGCGGGCCGACTGGAAGTAGGAGCGCACCCGGTTTTTCAGATTGATCGCCTTGCCCACGTAGATGACCTGTCCGGCCTCATCCTTGTAGAGGTAGACGCCGGGCTTGTCGGGCAGGCTTTTTAGCTTTTCCTGCAAAGCGATATGCAAGTAGAGTTCACCTCATGCTTATGATAGCACAATCATTAAAAAATGGTTATCCACAAGGATCTCGACATACCGTTCACGAACATGGCAAATACTTCAATTATTCACCGACGAAGGGGGTTTTTCCTTGTCCTCTCTCCGCCTCGACCTCGCCTACTCCACCGTGGAGTCGGCCATCGGCGCTCTGGAGGCGCCGATCCGCCACGCCCATGACCTGTTGCATCACGGGAGCGGCGTCGGCCATGAATTCACCGGCTGGCTGCAACTGCCCGAAACCTATGATCGCGCTGAGTTTGACCGCATCGCCGACGCCGCCGCCCGCATCCGCGCCTCCTCCGATGTGCTGCTCGTCATCGGCATCGGCGGTTCCTACCTGGGCGCTCGGGCGGCCATCGACATGCTTTCCCATAGCTTCCACAACCAGCTTCCCCGCTCCCGCCGGCCCGGCTGCGCCATCCACTTCGCCGGCCACAACATCAGTTCCAGCTACCTGAGCGACCTCTTCGACATCCTCGAAGACAAGGATGTCTCTGTCAACGTCATCTCCAAATCAGGCACGACGACCGAACCGGCCATCGCCTTCCGCCTGATCCGCCAGTGGATGGAGAAAAAGTACAGCCCCGACGAAGCGCGCCGGCGGATCTTCGCCACCACCGACCGGGCCAAAGGCGCCCTCAAGCGCCTCGCTGACGAGCAGGGCTATGAGACCTTCGTCGTTCCCGACGATGTGGGCGGTCGCTACTCTGTTCTCACCGCCGTCGGTCTGCTGCCCATCGCCGCCGCCGGCGTCGACATCACCGCCCTGATGGCCGGCGCCCGCGACGCCATGGCCGCGTACGCCAATCCCTCCCTGGCCGCCAACGCCTGTTACCAATACGCCGCCGCCCGCAACGTCCTCTACGGTCAGGGCAAACAGGTGGAACTCTTTGTCGCCTACGAACCGTCGCTGCAGCACCTGGCCGAGTGGTGGAAACAACTCTACGGTGAGAGCGAAGGCAAAGAGGGTAAGGGCATCTTTCCGGCGTCGGTCCTCTTTTCGACGGATCTGCATTCCATGGGGCAATACATTCAGGACGGCTTGCGCATGCTAATGGAGACCGTCGTCCGCTTCGACAAGCCCCGGCGGGAGTTGGCGGTGCCACAAGCCGCCGATGACCGCGACGGCCTCAACTTCCTGGCCGGAAAAACGATCGATTTCGTCAACCAAAAGGCCTTCACGGGCACCCTCCTCGCCCACGTCGACGGCCAGGTTCCCAACATGGTCATTTCCGTTCCGGAACCGAACGCCTACCATCTCGGCCAACTCTTTTACTTCTTTGAGAAAGCCTGCGGCGTCAGCGGCTACCTGCTCGGCGTCAACCCCTTCGATCAGCCCGGCGTCGAGGCCTACAAGCGCAACATGTTCGCCTTGCTCGGCAAGCCTGGTTTCGAGGCGGAAAAAGCGGCCCTCGAGGCGCGCCTGCCCCGGTAAGCAACGGCACGCTCCCTAGACCAATCACTGCGGGGGAGACCTATGACAACACCGCTCATCTACTCGACACTCTTCGCTGTGCTCCTGGCCCAGGCCATCAAATTCGTCCGGGAGTCCATCCAGCACCGCCAGATCGTCGGGGCTCGCTTTTTGGAACCCGGCGGCATGCCCAGTTCCCACACGGCCCTCGTCGTCTCCCTTTTCACCGGCGTCGCCCTGCGGCAGGGCATCGAATCGGATCTGTTCGCCGCCACGGCCGCCATCGGCGCCGTCGTCATCTTTGACGCCATGGGTATCCGCCGCTCTGCTGGCGAACAAGCCCGGACGATCAACTGGATCCTCGTCTTCCTGCGCATCCGGCGCGGCAAGGACGTCCCGTTGAAAGAGCGGCTCGGCCATTCGCCGCCAGAGGTCCTGGCCGGCGCCGCGCTCGGTTTTCTGGTGGCTTGGGCGGCGGCCATGTAAAGGCTTCCCCGTTATGTTGTGAAAAAACTACCAACCTCTGCCTGTTCGCTCTATAATAATAGATAAGGAGGAGCGACAGGAGTGAGGTGAACGCCATGGAACGTTTGAGTGAAATCTTTCAGGCTCTCCGGTTTGCCTTCACAGAACCCCTGGCCGATCAGATCCATGTCGAATGGATGTCTTTTCATCTGACCCTGCGAGATTTTTTTTACATCAGTCTGGCCCTGTATTTTTTGGCCGGCGCTGTTGTCGGGTTTCTCTTTGCCCGGTACCGTTACAAATCCCGGAGCAAAACCTCCTCCGATCCTCAAAAGGCCTCGGTCCAGCCGAGACCGGCGCCAGCGCGGGAAGAGGCGGTAAAGAACAAAGGGGAACTGAAACATATGCTCGACGAGGTTTCCGCATCAGAGGACCGCGATGAATGACGGAACGATCGCCCATCCCCAACCGGATGGGGTTTTTTTGCAAAAATCGCATTGAAGTCCTAGAAAAAAGGGCCGCCCCGCATCGCTGTGGGACGGCCGTTCTCTTCTTCGGGTTCAGCCTTCGCTCGCCATGGCCGCATCGACCGGCATTCCCGGTTTTCGCCGCAACACCTTGTCCAAAAAGCGCCCCGTATGGGAGGCGACCACCTGGACGATCTCCTCGGGCGTGCCGGTGGCCACAATCGTGCCGCCGCCGTCGCCGCCTTCGGGACCCAGATCGACGATGTAGTCGGCCGTCTTGATCACGTCCAGGTTGTGCTCGATGACGAGCACCGTGTCGCCGGCGTCGACGAGGCGCTGCAACACGCCGAGCAGGCGGTCGATGTCGGCGATGTGCAGGCCTGTCGTCGGTTCGTCGAGGATGTAGAAGGTCTTGCCGTTGGAGCGGCGGGACAGTTCTGTCGCCAGCTTGACCCGCTGGGCCTCGCCGCCGGAGAGGGTCGTCGCCGGCTGGCCGAGGCGGATATAGCCAAGCCCCACATCCTGAAGGGTCTGCAGCTTGCGGGCGATCTTGGGGATGTTCCGGAAAAACTCGACAGACTCATCGACGGTCATATCGAGCACATCGGCGATGGAACGGCCCTTGTAGCGCACCTCCAGCGTCTCCCGGTTGTAGCGCTTGCCCTTGCAGACCTCGCAGGGGACGTAGACATCGGGCAGAAAGTGCATCTCGATCTTGATGATGCCGTCGCCTTTGCAGGCCTCGCAGCGGCCGCCGCGGACGTTGAAGGAAAACCGGCCCGGCCGGTAGCCGCGCATCTTCGATTCCGTCGTCTGGGAGAAGAGGTCTCGGATGGCGTCGAAGACGCCCGTGTAGGTGGCCGGGTTGGAACGGGGCGTCCGGCCGATGGGCGACTGATCGATGTCGATCACCTTGTCCAGGTGTTCCAGACCGCGAATCGCTCCATGCGCCCCCGGCTTGCACCGGGCGCCGTTCAGTTCCGACGCCAGGGCCTTGTGGAGGATCTCATTGACCAGCGTCGACTTGCCTGAACCGGACACGCCGGTGACACAGGTAAAGACACCCATGGGGAAGCGGACATCGATCTCCTTCAGGTTGTTCTCCCGGGCGCCGAGCACCTCGACCCACTTGCCGTTGGGCTCGCGGCGCTTTTCCGGCACAGGGATGAACTTGCGGCCCGACAGGTACTGGCCGGTCAGGGAGCGCGGTTCCTCCATGATCACCGGCAGCGGTCCCTCGGCAATGACCTGGCCGCCATGGGCGCCGGCGCCGGGGCCGATGTCGATGATGTGATCAGCCGCCAGCATGGTGTCCTCGTCATGCTCGACGACGATCAGCGTGTTGCCCAAATCGCGCAGCCGCTGCAACGTGGCGAGCAGCCGCTCGTTGTCGCGCTGGTGTAGGCCAATGGAGGGCTCGTCCAAAATGTAAAGAACGCCCATCAGGCCCGAGCCGATCTGGGTGGCCAGGCGGATGCGCTGGGCCTCGCCACCGGAGAGGCTGCCGGCGGAGCGGGCCAGCGTCAGGTAGGTGAGCCCGACATTGACGAGGAAACCGAGGCGTTCACGGATCTCTTTCAAAATCTGGCGGGCGATGATCGTCTCCCGCTCAGACAGGTTGATATCGGTGAAGAAGCGCAGCGCCGCCGCCACCGACATCACTGTCACCTGGTGGATGTTCTTGCCGTCCACGAGCACAGCCAGGCTCTCCGGCTTCAGGCGGGCGCCCTTGCAAGCCGGACAGGGCTTCTGGGCCATGTACTCTTCGATCTCTTCGCGGGACCAGTCAGACTGGGTCTCCTTGTAGCGCCGTTCCAGGTTGGTGACGACGCCTTCATAGGTCGTCTCAAAGCTGCGTCGCTCGCCGTCATAGTTGGTGAACTGGACGCGGATCTTCTCCTTGCTCCCGCCGTAGAGGATCAGCTTTTGAATCTCCGGCGGAAGGTCTTTGAAGGGGGTTTCGGTGGAGAAGTCGTGCAGGTCAGCCAGGGCTTTCAGCATCTGCGGGATATAGGCCGAGTTCATGCGCGCCCAGGGGACGAGGGCCCCATCGTCGATGCTCTTTGACGGGTCGGGAACGACGAGTTCGGGATCGACCTCCATCTGCACCCCCAGGCCGGTGCAGTGCGGGCAAGCGCCATAGGGGGCGTTGAAGGAAAAAATGCGCGGTTCGATCTCGCCGACAGAGATGCCGCAGTCGGCGCAGGCGAAGTTCTGGGAGAAGGTGAACTCCTTTTCGCCCATGAAGTCGACAACGGCCAGACCCTCGGAGAGGTTGAGGGCCGTCTCCAATGAATCGGCCAATCGCGTGGCGATGTCGGCCTTGAGGATGATGCGGTCAACGACCACCTCGATGGTGTGCTTCTTGTTCTTCTCCAGCTTGATCTCTTCTGTCGCGTCCATCACCTGACCGTCGACACGCATGCGCACATAGCCGTTTTTGCGGATATCTTCGATCACCTTGACATGCTCGCCCTTTTTGCCGCGCACTAGCGGCGCCAGGATCTGCAAGCGCGTCCCTTCGGGATGGGCCAGGATCTGATCGACCATCTGTTCCACTGTCTGCTGGCGAATCGGCTGGCCGCACTTGGGGCAGTGAGGCCGGCCCACCCGAGCGTAGAGCAGGCGCAGGTAATCATAGATCTCCGTCACCGTCCCCACGGTGGAACGGGGGTTTTTCGACGTCGTCTTCTGGTCGATGGAGATGGCCGGCGACAGCCCTTCGATGTAGTCCACATCCGGCTTGTCCATCTGCCCTAAAAACTGGCGCGCATAGGCCGAAAGGGATTCCACATAGCGGCGCTGCCCCTCGGCATAGATCGTATCAAAGGCGAGGGAAGACTTCCCCGAGCCCGAGAGGCCAGTGACGACGACCAACCGGTCCCGTGGGATGTCCACATCGATGTTCTTCAGGTTATGGGCGCGGGCCCCGCGGACCCGGATCTGATCCATCATAATACCTCCGGCTTCCCCCTTCATCCGTCAAAAAATGCGATAGCGGGCGTCGGCCCGCTTTTTTACTATCATTGAATTATACCATAGAAGCGGCTGTCTTGCCGATGGATCTTGCCGTTCCCTCTGCTACCGCCTTTTCCTGTAACGCCTTTTTCCCGCTCCCCACAGCGTTCATCGACCCTTATTTTTTCCTCCCGTCGTTACCTTCCATTTCCTTCCTGAATATGTATAAGTAAACGCAGAGAAGGGGAGAACATCATGCGCTGTAAGCCCAAACCCCACTACGAGGATTGGGACTGCGGTTTCCACACCCATGATTATCACTTCGAATCGGGCCTCAGCGAAGGCCACCGGCACATCCTGAGCGGCCAGACGGAACCCTCCGTCAACAAGCGCGACCATGCCCACCGGTACGCCGGCGTCACCTCCTTCAATGACAACCATGTTCACTATTACTGCGGGTGCACCGGTCCCGCCGTCTACCGTCCCGGTTGCGGCCATTACCACTGCATGGAAGGGACCACCACCTGTGACGACGGCCATGTGCACCGCTATGAGGGCAAAACCTGCAACACGATCAAGCTCTAGAACAGCGTCGCCCAATGGAAAAGCCCCATCCGTCCCTGATCGCAGGGGAGGATGGGGCGTCTTTATGTCATCGCCCGGTTGTCACGATCAAAGGGTCTGGCAGCAAACGGGGCAGTGAAATCGTGCAGAAACAGGATGACAGTGTTCGCATGATTGCGCGGGAGCATTCCCCAGTCTCTACGAGCGCCGGCTTTCAGCGAACACCTTATCCAGGATCTCCTCGTGGAAGAGAATCTCCGCTTCGATCTTAAAAATCTCCGCGTCCAGGTCGTAGTAGTGCTTGATATAGTCGTTTTTCAGCATCAGGCAGTTTTCCAGGTTCCAGTTATCGAAGCATTCGATCTTCAAGGCCAGGTAATCCCTTTGGTTGAGCAGTTCCGTCCGGCGTTCCCGGAGTGTGGCGATCTGCGCCTCCAGTTCCTGCTTCCAGGCCAGGAGCATCTTTTCCCGTTTGCCCAAGCTCCAGTGCGCCTCGGCTTGTTTCCTTGCCACTTCGCCTCGGGAAATCACGTATTTACCACCTTCCCAAAATGTACTATCCAACACATTTCGACAACGTGCTTGTGATCCCTTTAGCAAAATTGGGAAAACGGAAAAAAGCCCGCCGACGGCAGGGCTTTTTTGGTGCTTCTTTTGCTGCTCAGGTTTCCATTCGGTTCTTCTCTGGTTAGCTCCCTTTTTTCCGGTTGCGCGGGCGAGGCGGTTCCACGGTGGGATTGAAAAAGGCCAATCCGGGATCCTCGGCAGGCCCTTGGCCCTTCCCCCGACCGCGACCCTTCGCGCCGGCGGAACCGTTCCCGGCGGCATCGCCGGACTTGCGACCAGACCGGGGCGCTTTGGCTCCCCGAGCGCCCGTTGCCGCGCCAGAGCCGGCTCGCGCCGCCGGAGCGCTTCCCTTCCCTTTGGCCGGCGAGGCGCCCCGCAGTTCGATGATCACGTCCCGCAAGAGGGCGGCCCGTTCGAATTCCAACTCCTTCGCCGCCTGGCGCATCTCCCCTTCCAGGTCGGCGATCAGGGCGGCCAGTTGTTCCGGGGCCATCGCGTCGGGCGAAGCCGTCGCTTCCGGTGCGGCGGTTTGATAAGCATCCTCCGGCGGCAGGCTTTCGGCCACTCGATCGGAAACAACTGTGGGCGAGCTGGCGCCGTTGTAGCCTTCACGGACGCTCCCCGCCCCATCGCCCGCAACGCCGGCGAGGTATGGGCTTTCCTCGGCGAAGGCAGGTGGCATTCCCGCTGCCTCCGTCCCGGTGTCGGGCCCTTTTTTCCCCGTCCGTTTTTTCAGGAAGGCCGCCGCCCGGGCCAGGACGCCGCCGCCCGGCGTGGCAGCGCTTTCCTTGCGGTCGCCGCCGGAGATGGTCATCTCGATGACATTGCGCACCGCTTTTTTCACCGTCTGCGGCGTGATGCCATGGCGCTCGTTGTGGGCGATCTGAATGGCGCGGCGGCGGTTCGTCTCGTCGATGGCCTTTTTCATCGACTTGGTGATGGTGTCGCCATACATGATCACCGTGCCCTCCACATTGCGGGCCGCCCGGCCCACAGTCTGGATCAGGGAGCGGTCGGACCGGAGGAAGCCTTCCTTGTCGGCGTCGAGGATGGCCACCAGCCCCACTTCAGGCAGGTCAAGGCCCTCCCGCAGCAGGTTGATGCCGACGAGGACGTCGAACTCGCCCAGGCGCAGGTCCCGGATGATCTGCATGCGCTCAATGGCGTCCACGTCAGAGTGCATCCAGCGGACGCGAACGCCCACGTTGCGCAGGTAACTGGTCAGGTCTTCGGCCATCTTCTTCGTCAGCGTCGTCACCAGGACGCGCTGGTCCTTCTTGACGCGCTGCCGGATCTCGTCAAGGAGGTCGTCGATCTGCCCCTTCACCGGGCGCACGTCGATGACCGGATCGAGGAGGCCCGTCGGCCGGATGATCTGCTCGACCACCCGTTGACTCCGTTGCATCTCATAATCGGCCGGCGTGGCCGATACATAGACGACCTGGTTGACCATCTGTTCGAACTCGTCAAACTTGAGAGGGCGGTTGTCCGCCGCCGAAGGCAGGCGGAAGCCGTGTTCAACAAGAGTCGTTTTGCGGGAGCGGTCCCCCTGGTACATGGCGCCCACCTGGGGGATGGTCACATGGGACTCGTCGATCATGAGCAGGAAGTCCTTCGGAAAGAAGTGCATCAGCGTGTAGGGCGGCTCGCCGGGCTCGCGGAAGGTCAAGTGCCGCGAGTAGTTTTCGATGCCGGTGCAAAAGCCCATCTCGCGCAGCATCTCGATGTCATAGCGGGTTCGCTGGGCCAGGCGTTGCGCCTCGACGAGCTTGTCCCGCTCCTTGAACCAGGCGAGGCGCTCCTCCAGTTCAGCTTCAATGTTGGCGATGGTCAGCTCCAGCTTGTCCCGGTTGGTGACGTAGTGGGTGTTCGGAAAGATGGAGATGTGGTAGCGCTCGCCGTAGATCTCGCCGGTGAGGGTGTCGATCTCGCTGATGCGCTCCAACTCATCGCCGAAAAACTCCAACCGCACCGCCCGGTCCGAGTAAGAGGCGGGAAAGACCTCGACCACATCGCCGCGCACCCGGAAGGTGCCGCGGGTGAAGTTGATGTTGTTGCGGCTGTACTGGATGTCGACGAGACGGCGCAAGATGGCGTCGCGGTCGTACAGTTGGCCCTTGCGCAGGGAGATCATCTGATCGAGGTACTCCTCCGGCGAACCGAGGCCGTAGATGCAGGAGACTGAGGCGACGATGATCACGTCGCGCCGCTCGATCAAGGCGGCCGTGGCGGCGTGGCGCAGCTTGTCGATCTCGTCGTTGATCGATGCATCCTTTTCAATATAGGTATCGGAATGAGGCACATAGGCCTCTGGCTGGTAGTAGTCATAGTAGCTGACGAAATACTCGACAGCGTTGTCCGGGAAAAACTCCTTGAACTCGGCGCAGAGTTGGGCAGCCAGCGTCTTGTTGTGGGCCAACACCAGGGTGGGCCGCTGCACCTTTTCGATGACCGAGGCCATGGTGAAGGTCTTGCCCGTCCCCGTCGCACCCAGCAGCGTCTGGTGTTTCATGCCTTTTTCAATGCCCTCGCACAGGCGGGCGATGGCCTGGGGCTGGTCGCCCTTGGGGGCGAATTCGCTTTTCAGTTGAAACAACCGTTCTTCCATGATTCAACCAACCTCCAGTTTCAAAAAGCAGGCATGGCAAAAAGCGATGCCGATATCACAAACGATATCCAATTTATTATTATATCAGACACCGGCCGCCAGCGACCAACCTTATCCTCCCAGGGAAGGCGCCTGCGCCTTGGGGAATCGGCGACGGCGAATCTTCTCCCGGCGGGACAGGGGCGGGGCAGGCATCCCTTGAACATGTCGATGGAATATGCAGGATTTGAGGAAAGAAAGGTGGAATAGGTCTAGCAAGAGCGAGAGCGGCAAGCGCACACCGGATCGCCGCATCAGCCCCATCATATATTCGCTTCCATCAAGGGAGGATTTTCGTGAGCAAAGGCAAACCGAACAACCAAGCAGCAACATCACGAGAGATCGCCGCGACCACGCCCACAACGCCGGCAGAAGCCAAAAAATCGTATGGTCCCGACAACCCGAACGAGGATCTGCTCAAGTCGCCTGCCGTGAAACTGGTGGCCATCATCTTCGGCACCGTCGTCTGTTACATTGTCGGGCGCATGGTCCAGGGGGGCGGTCCCCAGGAAGTCCCCTTGGGCGCCTACGCCGCCGCCACGTTCCTGTCCACGTCCCTCTTTCTCCTCGTCCGTTCGCAGTTGAAGAAAAAGAAGTGATCCTTTCACCATCATTCGCCGTACGATCGGCTGGGACAAAAAGCGGCAGTTCACGTACCGGCCAGCCGCCCATGGAGCCGGAGGAACACAGGCGGGAAATGCCCCCAGTTGAAGGCGAAAACAAAGCGCCGGGGCGCGCGAAAAGGTAAAGGCAGAAAGCATCACGCTTCCTGCCTTTTTCGTTGCCGGCAAAACCGTTACGTATCGTAGCGATTTATTTCGACGTTTTTATGCCTTTGGCCGTTTTCTCCGCCTGTTTTTCCAATTCCTTCATATCGATCGCATTGGACACGTCGGGGAACTTGACCGGCATATTCACGTCGTGGGTGCGGACCGTTCCCGTGATGTCGATCGACAGGGTTTTACCCTCTGCGGCGATCCGTTCGCTGCCGTTGAGTTCCGTCTTGTCTGTCACGTATGTATCGGCGTTGATATAGTAGGTGTACCGGAAGTCCATATCGATCTTCTTCAAGGCCTCATTCATTTCAGCGGGACTGACGCCCTCCTTGGGTTGAGACAGGGCCATCATTTCCTGCATGTAGCTCTTAAAGCGGGCGTTGTCGATCTGCACAGTCACCACATAGTACCGCTGACCGTCGATCCATGTCTCTTCCATGTTCGTCGGCATAAGGCCCATTTTATCCATCATTTCCAGCGCTTTCGCCGGGTTTTGGCTTTGGGTGAGCAGGTTCTCATAGCCTGCCGGCAGGTTCAACTCCTGCTTGACCCATTGGTTTGACGCAGGATTCTTCGGGGAAGGGAACTGCATGTACATCTGTTTCCCGTCAAAGTAGAACCGGAAATCCAGGGAACCGGGGGCATTCGGGACGGCCGGCTGACCGGCCAGCTTGGGCATTTCCATGGTCATGTTCATGGCGAACCGGCTGGGCTCGGTGGCGACGGCGCCTTGCAGCTTCAGATTGGCCGTCAATGGCGCAGGCGCTTCGGGGATATTGATGGTGGCTTGCAGATCGCCGGACATGAGATAGCTGGTCAGTCGGGCCGACACCTCTGTCGCCTTTCGGAAGACATCCATGGCGGGGTTGCTGGCAGGCGCTTCGGCGGAAATCGCCGGCGCTTCTTCCGCCGCCTCTCCCATGTCATCGGCCATGGCCGCGCCGGGAGCGATGAGCAGGCTGAGTCCCAGGATGCCGTTGAGAAGCCATCGTTTCATTGGCAACACTCCTTTATTATTCAGAAAAACCATGCGCTGGTTTCAGTTTGCATTCACAAGTGTCAAATGTCAAGGCCGAGCACGGCAGGATTTTGCTTGCTCACGGTGTAACGTCTTCAACACGACGATTCTCGTTGCTGATTGCCTGTTGTTACGTGAGTGTGAAGGAGAAACATCATGGCCGCCTCCCTTCCCCTTCCGGTGCGCCTGCTCTTGTCCCTCCTGGCGATCACCGCCGCTATCCTCCTGGCTGCCTCTTTTTTCAACTATCAGCGCTCCACCGAACTGAAAACAGTGCTGTTGCAAAACAAGGCCGGCGACATCGCCCAGACCGTAGAGGCGGTGGCGCGCAAGAGTCCGAGTCGCACCCCTGAGGAACTGCAATCGATCATCGCCAATTGGCCCGAAGAGGCCCATCTCTTCGACCTGACCATATATGACCGCAGTGGCCGGATCATCGCCCATCGTGATCCAGCGCGATTGGGTAAAAAAGCCGATGTGCCAGCGCTGCGCATCATTCAACAGGTGCTCGAGGAACAGCAGCCTCACTTCCACTACGGGAAGGAAGAAAAAACGCCCTCTCATTTTTCACCTGAGCCGACTGGTTCAACGGAACCCTCCATCCTGCCCCAACCTTTGCCGTTTACGGCCTTTCTTCCCTTGCACCTAGGGGGCTTTGACGGCGAGGGTGCACGCGCTCCCGGCGAATTCCAGCCGCGGTTTAAGGTGCTTCAGGTACGACTGCTGGAAAGCGCAGCCGGAGACATCACCAGCGCCGCCTTGGGGCAACTTCTGTTGATCGGTCTCGTTCTGCTGGGCACACTGGTCGTCGCTTCCTATCTGGTGCAAACGTTGCGCCGTTACTTCGCCCTCGAGGCGCAGGCCATTGAACAGGCCCGTATGGCTTCCCTCGGCCAGGTGGCAACCTGGGTGGCCCACGAGGTGCGCAATCCCCTGGGCGCCATCAAAGGGCTTCTGCAACTGATCGCGGAAACGATGCAGGAAGGCAAGCCCCATGATCAGACACGGCGCTACTGTGAAACAGCCATTCAGGAATCGGAACGACTGGAACGGTTTGTGGGCGACCTTTTGGTTTACAGCCGCTTGCCCCAGCCAACCGTGACGGAGTGGCCGCTGGCCCTTCTGATCCAAGAGCTCTCCAGCCTGTTGGAACCAGAACTGCGCAGACAGGATGTGTCCATCATTACCCGGATTGATCCAGCTGACTTGATCGTCCGAGCCGATCGGGATCAGATGCATCGCCTCTTTCTCAACCTCTTTCAAAACGCCCTGGCAGCAATGCCCGCTGGCGGTGACATCCATGTGCGCGCGGTTTCGAGCCGCACCGAACAAGGGCTTACGATACAGGTGGAGGATGATGGCAGCGGTCTTCCGCCTGGTGATTGTGAGCGACTCTTTGCGCCTTTCTTTACGACACGCGAAAAGGGCAGCGGTTTGGGGCTGGCGCTCTGTCGAGATATCATGAACCGGCACGGCGGAACCATTCACGCCGAAAACGCACCAGGCGGCGGCGCTCGCCTGGTATTGAACCTGCCGAAAAAGGGAGGATCGTAATGGAACAGCCAGCCAAGTTGCTTGTTGTCGACGATGAGGAAGCCATGGCTCTCTTTCTCTCGGCAGCGCTGGAACGGGCCGGTCACCAGGTGGACAGGGCCGAAGACGGACAGGCGGCATTGGAAAAGATGGAAGCGGCTGAGCGACACAAGCGCCCCTACGCCCTGGCTCTTGTCGATCTGCAAATGCCCCGTCTCCCCGGCATGGACCTGCTACACCACATCCGTCAACGGTGGCCCCATCTGCCGGTGATCATTCTAACGGCCCACGGGTCCATCCCCACCGCCGTAGAAGCCATGAAGCTCGGCGCCGTTGATTTTCTGGTCAAACCGCTGCCCAGTCCTGGCCACCTGAGAGATGCCGTCAACCGGCACCTGACCCAGTTCACAGCGAGAGACGCGGCAGGCGATACCACGGCAAAAGCCGGATCGGCCTCGCCGACGCAACGACCAGCGCCTGGAGCCGGCGCCGAAACGCTAGCCCCGGGCCGTTCGATACCTATCAGACCCGAAGATGACCTAATCGCTTGCGACCCCGCCATCTGCGCCGTTTTGGATCAGGCCCGTCTCGTGGCCGAGACGGACACCACCGTTCTGCTCCTTGGCGAGAGCGGTGTCGGCAAAGAGGTCTTTGCCCGCTTTATCCATCGCCATAGCCGCCGCAGCGGCCCCTTCGTGGCCATCAATTGCGCTGCCTTGCCGGCGGCCTTGATCGAAAGTGAACTCTTCGGCCATGAGCGAGGCGCTTTCACCGGCGCTGCCGGGCAAAAGCTGGGCCGCTTTGAACAGGCCGACGGCGGCACCCTCTTCCTCGACGAGATTGGCGAGTTGGAAAGGCCAATGCAAGCCAAACTGCTGCGGGTGCTTCAGGAAAAGCGCTTTGAGCGAGTCGGAGGAACCCGTCCCGTCGTCGCTGACTGCCGCGTGATCACGGCGACCAACCGAGATCTGAGCGCTGCTGTGCGGGAGCGACAGTTCCGGGCCGATCTCTACTACCGGCTGGCCGTCTTTCCGATCGTGATTCCTCCCCTTCGCCGGCGTCCCGCCGATATCTTGCCGCTGGCCTCCCACTTTCTCACCCGTTTCGCCAGCAAAAACGGACGGGACCTCCCATGCCTGACGACAGATGCCGAGGCGGCGCTGAGGGCACATCCCTGGCCGGGAAATGTTCGAGAACTGGTCAACGCCATCGAACGAGCACTGATTCTTTGCGCCGGTCATCCGATCAGGCCCGATCACCTGGGGCTCGGTCATCTTGAAATGGATGGGCCCGCTGCGATTGAACATGCCCAAAAGGGACTTTTTCCATCGGACGACGGAATCCTCAAGCAACAGGAACGGAACACCATTCTCCGCGTCCTCGCAGCGAACAATAACAACCGCCAAATGACAGCCCAGCAGTTGGGCATCAGCGTCCGCACCCTCCGGAACAAACTCAAAGAATACCGACTCCAGCCGGAGGACTGATCCCGAGCAGCCGGACCGTGTCTTTCGCAGCGGCATATTTTTCTCCCATCGTCGGCAAAAATTTCCCCCGACGCAACGTCTTTTCCGGAAAAACAACGCCCACACCGCCCTTAGGGCGGTTTTTTTTGTTGGCACGCTTTTTGCATGAGATAAAGGGCAAAGGCGATACAAAGGAGGCATGTCCCATGAAACACCAATCTCTTCTACACCCATCACGCCGATTGACCCTGGTCCGGTGGCTCTCGTTGCTCTTTTTCGTTGGACTCACATCCTACCTCGGCATCCGCCATCAGATCGTCGGCGGCGGTCCCCAAGGGGCGGCGCCTCTGGACACCTTTTGCGTCTTCGGCGGTGTCGAAACCCTCTGGACCTACGTCACGACAGGCAAGTTTCTCGCCAAAACAAACATGGCAAACCTTGTCCTACTCGCTGCGTCTCTTGTCCTTGTCATCGTCGCCGGAGCCGGTTTTTGCGGCTGGATCTGCCCCCTCGGCGCCCTCCAGGAATGGCTCGGCAAACTTGGCAAAAGGCTCTTCGGAAACAGCCTGACCGTCCCTCCCGCCATCGATCGCTCGTTGCGCTCCCTTCGCTTTCTCTTTCTCGCCCTTATCCTCTACAGGACCGTCCTGGACAACAAACTCTGGTTTGAAACCTATGACCCCTTCAAGGTGATCTTCCACTTTAATTTTGAAACGACCACATCTGTCGTCATACTGGCGCTTTTCATCGCCCTTTCCCTGCCCATCGAGCGCAGCTGGTGCCGCTACCTCTGCCCCCTCTCGGCTGTCTACAGCCTGCTCAGCCCCTTGAGTCTCTTCAAACTCAAGCGGCGACCCTCAGCCTGTATCGACTGCGGCATCTGCACCCGCGCCTGCCCGGTAGGCATCGATGTGCAACATTGCGGAACCATCCCTGACGGACAATGTATCAAGTGCCTGCAATGCATGGAAGCCTGCCCGAAACCGGACGCCCTGGTACTGGAAACAGGAAAGCCCCCTTCGGCCCCTGCCGTTCCCCCGGCATTGCCCCGCTGAACCTCACGTCCAGTGACGCTTATTCATCAGGGAGGGATAATGGTGCGAATCAAACCTCTTCACTACGGATTTTTGGTGCTCCTCCTCTTCTGGGCCGTCATCGGCGGCGCCATGGCCAGCAACCACTGGATCACCAAACAGGCGCTGCCCCCAGTCGGAACAGTGACCTCCCTCGAAGAGATCAAAGGTTGGATGACATTGGAGCAGATTGGCGAAACCCTTTCGCTGCCAACACAAGAGGTAATCCGTCGCTTCGGTCTGGACCCGGAAACTGATCCGAAAAGGAAACTGAAGGACCTCGCGGCCGAACAGGGCAAGACGCCGGATCAACTGAAAGAAGGCCTGATTGACCACAAATAAACCCGTGGTTTCGCGCATACTACCTCCTGCAAAGGAGTGGTGCCCATGACGCACAGCGATGTAACGGACAGCTTTCCGTCGCCGACCCATCCCCTGCGTTTTTCCCAACCCGGACGAGAGGGCGCCAGTCAAGCGCTGCCTCCCGACGAAGAAGGCCAGATCACCCAGGTGAGCGGCGGCGGGGAGATGCAGTCCTGGGGCGACTTTGCCCTGCAGAAGGAACTGCACCGGCACGGCGACGACGATCCGTTGGCATGATCCCCTCTACGAACGGAAAAAGAGCCGGCAGGCCTCAACAGCCTGCCGGCTCTTTTTGCTCTTACCAAGAACCCCTGCGATAACCTGCCCCAAAACCAGCCCAAAAGGGAAGCGTCAATGCCAACACGGAAATTGCAAAAAAGGGGTAGAAGAACAGCCCGGGGTTATTGGAATGAAACCAGACGCCGTTCGGCGTGACCCGGTGGATATGCCCGTTCACGACCTTTCCACATTGAAGGCGCATCCGAGCCGGTTTGCCGCAATGGGGGGATACGGTGCGGTAACATACAGGCCGCAAGATCATAACGCGCGTTCCCTCCTTGTCAATTCCATTTTATGGATGTTTTATTCTATGCCTCTTCTCGTATCAGCGAGCGAGTTTTTCTTCTTCATCAACACGTTCTTGAGCCAAAGGTCCCATAATGTCCCCCTCCTGCGCTTTCGCCAATCGCAAAAATAAAGTTGCCCCCTATACGATGCGAGCGAAAGGGCTTCTGCCTATAATCATAGTATCTAAATACCATATAGGGGTAAGGAGGATTCTCATGGGAAAAACCGCATTATTCTGGCCTTCCAAGAACCCTGTGATCAGCATCCCGATCACACTGGCCCTGGGGTTTACGGCCGGTCTGTTCGTAGACACCAGCGGCCTCGGCAATTTTATTCTCATCTGCACCTTTTTGATGATCTATCCCACCATGATCGGCGTGAAACTGAAAGAGGCCTTCGACTTCAGCCATGCCAAGGTTGTCGGCATCTCCCTGGTCATCAACTTCCTGCTCATCCCCCTGCTGGCCTGGGGCCTCGGCACATCCTTCCTATCAGGCGATCCCTCCATGATGGCCGGATTGGCCATCGCCGGCCTGTTGCCCACCAGCGGCATGACCATCTCCTGGACCATGATGTTTAAAGGCAATGTGCCCGCCGCCATCAAGATGACGGCCCTCAGCCTGATCACCGGCTCCCTCCTGGCCCCCTTCTACCTCCTGGTTATGGTCGGCAAATACGTGCCCATCGACCTGATGAAGACCTTCATCACCATCGCCACCGTCGTCTTCCTGCCCCTCATCCTCGGCCACCTGACATTTTTGCAATTGAAAAAGAAGTACGGCCAAGAGCACTTCCAGAAGGGGATCAAGCCCTACCTTCCGGCGGTCAGCTTCTGGGCCATGCTGGCCATCATCTTCGCTTCCATCTCGATGAAATCGAAAATGGTGATGACCCGCCCTGACCTGCTGGGCGGCATCCTGCTCGCCCTGGTCATCTTCTATCTGATCAACTTCACCTTGAGCACCGTCGTCGCCCGCCTCTTTCTCAACCGCACCGATGGTGTGGCCCTGATCTACGGGACGGTGATGCGCAACCTCTCCATCGCCCTCGGCCTCGCCATCACCGCCTTCGGTCCCCAGGCCGCCCTCGTCGTCACCCTCGCCTTCATCCTGCAGGTCCAGGCGGCCGCCTGGTACGGGAAAATGGCTGACCGTTTCGGGTTCTTCGGCAAAGCGTCCGACAATGTTCCCGTTGTCCAAAACGCCTAAAAAGGATGGAGGACGGTCCAGAAGCGCAACTTTTGGACCGTCTTTTTCTGTGTCCGCTCACATCCCCAAATCATAGGCCCCTATCCAGACGCTTTTCGAGCGTTTTTTTTCACGAAAATGCAACTTATTGCGCCCTAAATGCGTCAATATATTGCATTTTAAAAGGCAGTTGCCATCGTACACAGGATTTTCTTCTTACTATGTCGAAAAAACCATGGAGTAAAACCACCAAAGGAGGGTATCCCTTGCGCAAAGGAATTGTCTGCGCATGTCTCGCCCTCTCCATCGTCACGTCACCAGCGGTCAGTCTGGCCGCTGTGACACAGTTTGGAGATGTGAGCGCGGCCATGCCTGAGTACCGGCCGATCATGAAACTTTCCGCCCAGGGTACCATCAAGGGACGCGGCGACGGCAATTTTGGTCCTTCTGATCCGGTGAAACAACTGGAAGCCCTCGTCATGGTCCAGCGCTTTTTCGGGTTGGAAGCGACGGCAAACGCCTCGGCTTCCCAACTGACCCCGGACATCGAAAAAAAATTCGGCGGCAATGTGCCCGCCTGGGGAAAAGGGTATTTGGTCACCGCCGTCAATCAGGGCCTGCTCGATGCCAATGAGACATTCCCCTGGGATCAAGGCGCCTCCCGCGCCTGGGTGTCCCGGTTGCTGGTGCGGCTGCTCGGCAAGGAGCAGGAAGCTCAAAGCCGGATGAGCAGCAGCCTGACTTTTAGCGATGCCAGCCAGATCCCGGCTTGGGCGCGCGGACATATCAGCATCGCCACCGACCTGGGTTTGATCCGGGGCCGCGATGGCGGCTACTTTGACCCAAATACGGTCGTAACCCGTGGGGAGATGGCCATTTTCTTGGACCGGGTGGAAGGCCGGATGGACCGGCTGCCGCCGGGAATCTATGAGGCCTCCTTCATCAGCGCCCAAGACTCGACGCTGTCCGTGTTGGGCGACGGAAACCTGCTCTCCTCGCTGACATTGGATACGGGCGCCCGCCTCTTTAACAAGGATCGGGCCGTGGCTGCCACCGATCTGAGCCCCCAAGCGAAGATCCGTTACATCAAAGACGGCGACAAGGTGACCTATCTGGAAGTCAGCCAGGACAGCGGCCTGTCGGCCAATGTGGCCAAGGGAGAGATCATCGCCAGCCTTCCTGACCAAGGCCTTGTCACGGTCAAAGACGACAGCGGCAAACCCCATACCTATCCGCTCGCCGCAGGCGTCAAGGTGTTGACGCTGACGGGACAACAAATGACCGCCAACGCGCTCAGCCCCGGCTGCAAGGTGCAGCTTCGCCTGAACAATGAAGGCAAAGTGTCGGAAGCCCTCCTCGAAAGCGCCGCCCAACAGAGTCTCCAGGGCGCCATCGTCGACCTGAACAAGACGAACAACATCCTCGTCCTTTCCAATAGCGCCAATCAGTATTCCACTTATTATCTCGACGCGAACGTGGCCGTCGAATACAAAGGCCGCCGCTTCACCTCCCTCGACGACCTGCACAAGGGGGATTCGGTCAGCGTCGATGTCGACGGCAGCTATGTCGTCACCAAGATCACCGTGCTCCAGGCCCAAAGCAACGTCACCGTCAAAGGCGTCGTCAGTCTGATCAACAAAGACAGCCGCCTCTTCACCGTCAAGGGAGACGACGGCCAGTTATACGCCTATGAACTCCCCGACTCGGCGTCCATCCAGCTTGCCAACGGCACATCGGCCCGTTTCGATGAGGTTTTTCAGCAGGATCCGGTGACTGTCTATCTGACAGACGGCAAGATCGCCAAACTGGTCATCGAGCGCTCCGGCAGCACCCGCGGCATCTGGGGAAAAATCGCCTCGGTCGACACGTCGCGACGGTTGATGATCGTCAAGGATCAGCAGGACCGGCTGTCCTCTTATGAGATCAAAGATCCCGTCATCCTGGACATCGAAGATGATGACAACCCCGCTCTTGGCGACCTGAAGGTCGACGACATCATCCAGTTCGAACTCGACCGCGATGAGAAGGTCACCTACATCAAGAAAAACGACACCCTGGAGGGAACGGTGACGCGCAATGACGCCGACCGTCATCTCTTGACCCTGCGGGACGATCTGGGGACAGAAAAGGTCTACACCGTTGCCAACAATGTGGATGTCGAAATCTACAACCGTTCCAGTGAGGACTTGGAAGATGTCGACGACGATGATCTCGTCAAGATCAAGGTGGAGAACGACAAGGTCACCCAAATCAAGGTCCATCGCATCGCGAACGGTGAAGTAACGGAGATCAGCAATTCCAGCGATCGCTTTGACATGGAGGATTCCGACGGGGATGAGCACTCCTACCATATCGGCAGCGACGTGAAGCTGGTCATCCCCGGCATCACCAAACCGAAAGTGTCCGATCTGAGCATCGGCCAATGGGTGCAAATCGCCTATTGGGGCGATGAGCCCTATGAAGTGACCCTGCAGACACCGGTCATGGGTGAAATCACCGATCTGGATCGGAGCCATGAAACCTTGACCGTCCGCCAGTACGACGGAACCACGAATTCCTATAAACTGGCCAGCGGCTTCAAGGCGGATAAAGGAGGAGAAACCTCCTCGAGCATCAGCACATTCAGCATCGGTGACCGGATCCAGTCGACCCTTGACGTAAAAGGCAACATCTTCCGCGCCACAGTGGCCAAGAAGGTATCGGGCGCTGTAGACGGAATCAACCGCTCCACCAAGGAAATCTACATCGGCACCACGGTCGGCTACCTGATCACACCGAATACCTATATCCTCCAAAACGGTGTGCGGAAACAATTTGACGACATTGACCACAAACAGAACGTCTCCATCTACTATCTACCGGGATACAAAGCACTGGAAGTGACGCTTCCGAGCAAGTAACCATGAAAAGCAAAGGCTGCCTTGAAAAAAGAATCAGAAGGCAGCCTTTGCCTTTTCATTATCCGAATGCGCTTGCCTGTCACTGCCCTTTTGACAATTTTCGTTGTTCTATTTTTCATGGGAATGAGCGACTTCGAATATATATATTCTGGGGAAATATGTTCGATGAGGTATAGCAGTCATGTTCAAAATCAGCGTTATCGGTACAGGCTATGTCGGTCTCACAACCGGAATTGGTCTGGCCAACTTCGGTTCATCGGTCCTCTGTCTTGACATTGACGAAGCGAAGATTCATCAACTGAATCAGGGGCTGTCGCCCATCTACGAGCCGGGCATGGACGGCCTTCTGAAAGAGAATGTCACGGCAGGTCGGCTGCGCTTCTCCACCGATCTGACGCAGGGTGTGCAATGGGCCGACATCATCTTTATCGCGGTGGGAACCCCCCAGGCCGAAGACGGGCAGGCGGACCTGTCGGCGGTGGAAGCGACGGCCGCCCTGATCGGCGCCCATCTGAACGGCTACAAGATCATCATCACCAAAAGCACCGTTCCCGTCGGTTCCAACGAAAAGATCCGCGCCATCATCGACGATTGCAACGAAAGGGGTCACCCCTTCGATGTCGTCTCCAACCCGGAGTTTTTACGGGAAGGGCGAGCCGTCTATGATTTCCTTCATCCCGACCGTGTGGTGATCGGCGTGGACAACCACCGGCCCGTCGATACACTGAAACAAATCTACCGCCCACTGTACCTGAATGAGGTGCCCTTCATCGTCACTGACCTGCGCACAGCAGAACTGATCAAGTATGCCTCGAACAGCTTCCTGGCGATGAAGGTCGCCTTCATCAACGAGATGTCCCGTCTTTGCGACGTGATCGGCGCCGATGTGCAGCAGTTGGCCATCGCTGTTGGCAAAGATGGGCGCATTGGCGGCAAATTTTTGCACCCGGGGCCTGGTTTTGGCGGTTCCTGCTTTCCCAAAGATACAGCAGCCCTGATGGCCTTTGCCCGCGAAAAGGGCATGCCCTTGGGGCTGGTCGAAGAAACGATCGCCAGCAACCGCCGCCAGAAGGAGTTTATCGTAACCAAAATCAAGCAGCGCATGGGCGCTGTCACTGGCCTTCGCTTCGCCGTTCTGGGGCTGGCGTTTAAATCGGAAACCGACGATATGCGCGAGTCGGCCGCCATTACGATCATCGACCAGCTCTTGGACGAGGGCGCGATCATCCGCGCCTACGATCCCCAAGCCATGAAAAATGCGAAAAAGCTCTGGGACACCGATCAGGTCTATTTTGGCCGGGACGAATACGATACGATCGAACAGGCCGACGCCGTCGTCATCCTGACCGAGTGGAACCAGTTCCGCAACCTCGATATCCCGCGCATCAAGAGCGCCATGCGACAACCCTTCTTTTTCGATTTCCGAAACATCTACCAACGCAAGCAAATGGAAGACTACGGATTGGTTTACGAGTGCATCGGCAGGTAGCCCCCCAAGCCCGCCCCATGAGAATCGCCCCGCTGCGACCGGTTCCGGTTCGCGGCGGGGCGATGTTTTTTTCTATCCATTCGATAATAAATCGCTCAAACCTTAACTGATCATTCGGTCATCGGCGATCTCCACGGCGGGATCCTTGCAGAATCCCAGCGGCCCCCGTTTCTCCGCCTCCTGGGCAAGGGCCTGCCAGATCTCTACAAAAGGCCGTTGATGAACATTGCCGACACTGACGTAGGCGAAGGAGCACACCCGCAGATCGCCCACATCGTCGACGACACAACTGGTGCGCCCGCAGGAACAACCGAGGGCCGCCGTCATGGCCACGGTCAACTCGGGATGGCTGCGCTCCCATCCCTGTATATAGCGAATGAGCCGCTGCGTCTCCTCATCGGAAATCGGCTCATAGGGCGCCTCGCTTCCCTGAAGGCCCGTCTTTTTAAAGAGGCTCACATAGCATTCTGTGACACCGATCTCTTGCATGAATTGGGGCAGACGGTGGAACTCATGAACATTGCCGCTATGTACGGTCCAGACCATGCCTTGACGGGGGATTTCCGCATCGCGAAGGCACTGCAGCGCTTGAATGGCCTGATCAAAAGTCCCCGATCCTCGTGACCCTTCATGGACGGCCCGGCTTAACCCGTCAAAACTGATCTCCACCTGATTGATCCCTGCATCAGCCAACCGCCGCGCCCGCTCGGTCGTCATCTGCTGTCCATTGCTGATGATCTTGACAAAGACATCGGCCTCCCGCAAGGTTTGGATCACCTGTTCAAGCCCTTCCTGAAGCAGCGGTTCGCCGCCGAAGATCCCCACGTAGAAGATGCCGGCGTCGATGATCTGCTTGGCGATCGCCATGGCTTGATCGATTTGACAGCCCCTTTCTTTAAATGCAGAAAGGTAGCAGGTTTTACAGCGCAGGTCACAGACCTTGCAGATCTCCCAGAGAAAATACCAGGGGATCTTGGAGTGGTTCAACTGAAACTGGACCACAGGAGCCGGAAACTCTTTTTTCAGTTCTTCATGGCGATGGCTTAATGGATGAATCTCCGGGATCGGTTGGATGAATTGCAAGTCCATCAAACGCGCAAGGAAGGGCAGAACCTCATCGCGGCCGAAGATCCGCACCGCCTCACGGCGAATATCGACAATGGGAAGACCGGCCAAAATTCCCCGCCAGCACAGGCTGCCATAGGGACCCAAAGCCAGCAATGGGTTATTGGCGTTCATCGGCTTTGACTGAAAGAGGATGACCAGATCAGACGTCTCTTCATACCACTTCACATGTCGTTCAGCGATCTGACAGACAAGGTCGTTCCCTTCGACAACCATCTCTTTCTCCGGCAGCGTTTGCGGGCGCTTCAGAACAAAGGCCTGGTCGACGAGTGTTTCCCATCCGTCCCACTCATCGGTCCAGGACAACCATTTTTCTGAGGCCTCTTCCGATAGGTCGATGCTGACGCGACTCTCTTGATGAATCAGTCGCAGTCCCGGCGCCACCTTGCGAGAAACCACCAGCACATCCGGTGATTTCACCCACTCGTCGAAACCCATGTCGGCTCTCCTCCCCCACATGTTCGAGATCTCCCCATGAAACTGAAACGGTGTACCCATCGTCAACAGGATGTTCAGGCAGAACCAAAATACTCAATATCGTCCTGTTAAGTGTAATTTTTCCATTCGACATTCACAATCATTTGTCCCCAAAATATGAATTATTTCTCTAAAAAGCCGATCGCCATCCTTGTAATAGAAAACAGAGAGCTTTCCAAAAAAATACAGGATTCATTTTAACATCGCAGAAAAATCTGACTTCCGGGGATTCCGTTGATCTCCGATAAAATGATAGAATCGGATCGTGTAAGATCTTTCGTTTATTTCTATATTACATTTCAAGTAGGTGCGTGAAGTTGACCAACAATCCCCTCTCGGCATCGGCCATCATCCCGGTGCTGATCGAACGGCTGGAGAGCCTGGCCGGCCGCTTTCGCCAAGGCCATGATGAGCACGGCGCCTACGCTGCCGAGACCCTGATCGGCAAACTGCGCCGGCGGCAGATGCGCATCGCCTTCTGCGGTCATGTATCGGGTGGCAAATCGGCGCTGATCAACGCCTTGATCGGCGACGACATCCTCCCCACCAGCCCCATCCCGTCAAGCGCCAATATCGTCACGGTCCGTTCCGGACCGGCTGCGGCAAAAGCAAAGCTGAGGAGCGGCGAAACGGTCGAACTGGATCTCTTTGCTAACCTCTCGGGGGTGCAGGAACACTGCCTGGACGGCGCCGGCACCCACTCCGTCGATATCGCAGTACCCGTTGATCTCTTCGGGAACTCAGTCGACCTGGTGGACACGCCGGGCGTCGATTCAGCGGAAATGGCTCGCCGTCTCGCCGAAGACCCGGCCATCATCGCCGCCGACGTGATCTTCTACGTCATGGATTACAACCATGTCCAGTCAGAGATCAACTTCTCCTTCACGAAGCGCCTGAAAGAGCGCGGGAAACCGGTCTTCCTCGTCGTCAACCAGATCGACAAGCACTGCGATTTCGAATTGGACTTTGGCTACTTCCGGCGCAGTTCGGCTGCCGGCTTCGCCGCCTGGGACATCCGGCCAGAAGGCCTCTTTTTCACCAGCCTGGCCGACACTGCCCATCCGGAAAACGAACTCCCCCGCCTAAAAGCGCGCCTCCAGGATCTCTTCCGCCATGAAGAGGACCTGCTGGTCGCTTCCGTCCTGCCGGCGGCCCGGCAGTTGATCGAGGATCATGGCCAGCGCCTTGCCGTCGCAAACAAAGCGGAACGCCAGCGCCTTCAACGCCTCCTCGACGAAACGGAGGATCTGGAAGAGGCGCTCCGAACCTACGGTCAGGTCAGCCGTCAGATGGACGAACTCCAGCGGGCGCCCCAGCTTTTGCAGGACGAACTGGACCAGGAAATCCGCCGGGTCGTCGAAAACGCCCGCATCACGCCCCATACCACATCAGAACTGGCCCGGCGCTACCTGGAGAGCCGCAGCCCTGGCTTCAAAGTGGGTTTCCTTTTCTCCGGTGAGAAGACCAAGAAAGAGATCGCCGCCCGCCTGGAGGCGGTCTATGCCGATTTTCGCCAGCATGTTTCGACACAATTGGAATGGCACCTGCGCGACGTCCTCTCCCGTGTGGCCGAACGCCACGGGGTGACCGCCGGCGACTACCTGCAGCGCGCCAACAGCCTTGCGGCCCATTGGGGCGCCGACCTGCTGGCCCGGGTCGTCCGCGACGGCGCTGTGGCCGGCAACGAGTATGTGCACAACTACACCCGCGACATCGCCGCCGAGGTGAAGTCCCTCTACCGCCGGGAAGCGCTGGCGCTGGCCGAGGAGGCCATCCAACGCGCGGAAAGCGCGACGGCACAGCAGCGGGAACAGTTGTCACGTCAATTGGCGCCGCTGCAATCCCTGGCCGACGCCGTCAAAACGTTGGAACGGATGGATCAGGAAGAACGGAAAATCCGCGATGACCTGTTGGCCTTGCTCCGCCGCGGTCTGCCCGAACCCACTCCGGTCGAAGCGCTGTTCGCTCCTTCGCCGCTCTCCCCTGCTGCCCTTGCCGGTGACAGCGACAACCCTTCTCCTGAAGCCACAGCCGCCGCCGACGGCGCTGCCAATGCCGCCCGGTGCGCTGCCGCTCCGGATCCCCTGGCCGGTTTAGGCCAGGCGCTCCGCGAACAGTCGGCGCGGGCGGTTGTCCCCGCTGCGTCGATCCTGGATCCGGCGTTGGGAACATCGCCGGCGCTCATCGGCGCATCCAGCGAATCCGATATGGCGGCCAAAGGCGCCCTGCCGGCCCTGCAGCAAACGGCGCAGCGATTGCGCCAGTGCGCCGAAGCCGTCGCGCCCCTGCCCGGTTTTGGCCATATCGCCGAAGGGCTTGCGACGCGGGCCGATCGGCTGGAGAAAAACATCTTCACGGTAGCTCTGTTCGGCGCCTTCAGCGCCGGCAAATCCTCTGTAGCCAACGCTTTGCTCGGCCGCCCTGTGTTGCCCGTTTCGCCCAACCCGACGACAGCGGCCATCAACAAGATCCTCCCGCCCAACGGGGACAACCCCCATGGCACGGTTCGGGTCCGTCTGAAAAACGCCGGCGACATCGAAAGCGATGTCCTTCACTCCCTGAACGCCTGTGACCTGACCGCCTTGAACATGGCCGACGCGCTGCTGCGGCTCAATGATCTCTCCCCTGGCGACATCCACCCCACGGCCAAGCCCCACTATGCCTTCCTCCGGGCCGTCGCCCGCGGGATCGGCGCTGTCGAAGATCGCCTCGGCGAGGAATTGGTCATCGACTTGGACGCCTTCCACGATTACGTGGCCAGCGAAGAAAAGGCCTGTTTCGTCGAGTGGATCGAACTGTACTACCAGTGCCCCCTCACGGCGCGCGGCGTCATGCTCGTCGACACGCCTGGCGCCGATTCGATCAACGCCCGTCATACCGGTGTCGCCTTCGACTACATCAAAAACGCTGACGCGATCCTCTTTGTCACCTATTTCAACAGCGCCTTCTCCCATGCCGACCGGGACTTCCTCTTCCAACTGGGGCGTGTGAAAGACAGCTTCGGTCTGGACAAGATGTTCTTCCTGATCAACGCCGCCGACTTGGCCCGCAACGCCGGTGATCTGGCCGAGGTGCGACGCCATGTGACCGAGCGGATCGCCGCCTGCGGCATCGCCAATCCCCGCCTCTACACCGTCTCCAGCCAGACAGCGCTGCTCGCCCGCCTGGGCGAGTCGGGCCTGTTGACCGCCTCCCAGGAAAAGACCTACCGGCAACGGACCGACTCCCTCGCCGCCGTCGGGGAGACGGCGGATGGATCGGGCGCGCCGGGAGAAAGGGAGCCCGCTCCGGCATACGATGGCCCCCTCGCCTGGTCAGAAGGATTTTCCCTCTCCGGCTATGACCGCTTTGAAGCCGATTTTTACGGCTTTACCCTCCATGAACTGACCCAGATCGCCGTCTCCGCCGCCGAGGGCGACATGGGCCGCTGTCTCGCCAGCCTGGACGATGTGATCGAAGCGGCCCACCTCGACGCCTCGGCGCGCCGGCGTAAACGGGCCGCCTGTGAAACCTCCCGCCTTGATGCGGAACGGGCCGTCAGCGCCGTCAGTGTCGACGCCGATCGCGATCTTCTGGACAAGGAAGCCGATGAACTGATCTACTATGTCCAACAGCGAATCTTCTACCGCTTCGGCGATCTCTTCGACCGCTACTTCAACCCCTCGGTGCTCCAGGATGGGCGCGGCAACATCACGAAGAAGGGCATGCAGCACTGCCTGGAAGAACTGCTGCAAACCCTGGAAAAAGAGTTGGCCCAGGAGATCCGGGCCACGTCGCTGCGCCTCGAACAGTTTGTCCACAAACGCGCCAGCCTGTACCGGAACAAACTGGTTCAGTCCGTCGGCGCCGTCGACTCCCGCTGCGCCTTGCCGACCTACGAACCGGCGATCCTGCCGGCGCTGGAAATCCCGGAACGGCTTTCCCTCTCTCGCGCGGAAGCTATTCGCGTCCTGCCCAATGGGATCAGCAACCCGAAGGAGTTCTTTGAAGGCTCTGGCCGCCACCGGCTCCGGCTGCATCTGGAGGAAAACCTGCGCCCCCCCGTCCAAGCTTATCTGGACGAGGCGGCAACGGTGGTCAAAGCCGCCTATATCCCCCTGCTGGCGCGAACGCTGGAGAAAGGGCGCCAGCAAGCTCAAGAGGCATTGAGCGACCATTATGCCGGCCTGTTGGCCGCGTTGGATGTTGATTTTGATGTGACTTCGGCGGAGCGAATCCGGACCGCCTTGGCTTCGTTAGAGCAGTAGGGCATCAGAAGCGTCTCTCCTCTTCCCTGCCCCGGCGCACCTATGGCGCATCCCTTTTCAGCGGTGTCCCGCCGCCGTATTTTGCCATCATCGCGCCGATTAAAGTCCACCCCAAGGAGAAAGGCTAAGGTCAGTGATCGCCTGTGAGAGGGATTGAAGAAACAGCACGCCCGGGGAGATGGTCACCCATGTTCCAGGACGCGGAAATCTGGCGCTTCTACCTCTTCCTCCTGAAGGAACTGACCGCCTTCGTTTTATCGCTGATTCTTGACGCAGCCCTTTACCTGGCCGCCCAGATCGGGTTCTGGCTCGTCCTGTTCCTCTGCCTGCTCGGCGCTGGTTTGCGCAGCCTGAAACAGCGGCGTTTGCGGCAGCGCCTGGAGATGAAAAAAGCCCCGGATGACGCCTGAACAAGGGCGTATCCGGGGCTTTTTTTCGGCGCTTACTCCCACAACTGGCAAAGCGTAAAGGCGTCTTCTTCAAAACCCAGGTTGATCAACTGGTCGCGAATCGCCTCCCCCCAACTGGAGGCGATAAAGATGTAATCACCGGGTTCGAGGGCAGCCGGTTGCTCAATGGGAATCCCCATCAGCCGCTCTCCTCGCTTCGCAGGATTGTTATCGATAAAGGCCTGCACAGGAATATTGAGTATCTTCAACACGCGGAAGATATGCTTCCCAAAGGAGCCCGCGCCAAAGATGAAGACCCGCTTTCCCGTCACTTTCGGAAGAGCCTCAGTGATGCGGAGCAGTGGACTCTGGGGCAGCCTTTTCACCTGATACCCCTGGGTCGTCAATTCCTGCATCCTTTTATCATCAGGGGCTTCCTTAAAAATGACCATGGATACCATCTGGTAGTTGAGCAGTCCGTAGGCGCTAAGGATGTCCCGGAGAAAGTTTTTACCCCTTATTTTCCGCAGGAGTTTCGATGAATCATCTTTTTTCTCGTATTCAATCCCGCTCACATAACAACTGTTAAAGGGCTTCGCCGCCATCGCCGGCAATCCCATCCCGATCGCCGCTTTTTCCATCTCCCGCGCCGAGAGGGTGTAGACATAGTTGCCGATGATTTCAAAGGTGTTGCTTTGTCTCCGTTCCTGCTTCGTGATCTGATTGGCCCGCTTCAACAGCTTTTTAAACCGGCTGTCGTTTTCGTTCAGTTTCCTGGAACCGGAGAGGGATTCACCGGGAATGGACGGGTCCAACGGTTCAATCAGGATGACAGCTTTGCGCGCCACCCGGAGCATCTCGTACAAGGCCAACATGGGCCTGGGAAAATGGTGGTACGATTCCTTGCACAAGACATAGTCAAAGCTATCATCGGCAAAGGTCATCTTTTCGGCATTTTCCACTTGATACTCAGCGATCAGGCCCAACTGGCATCCGACTTGCAGCAGATCGCCGGAAATGTCGGTTGCCACCGCTTTGGCGCCGCGGCCGATGAGGTAGTGGGCATCCAGCCCATATCGACCGTCTCCAACGGTTAGCCAACGGGCCCCCGGATCGGCCTGGAGAAGCGGTTCTACACACTGGAACTGGCGCCAGTGGTACCAAGAGCCTACCGTATCGAACTCGAGCCAGCTTTGGGCATGCTCCTGTAACTCACCGGAAACATGCTCTTGGTAATGGGCCCCATGAACATGGTAACTCCAGCGACGCAGATCGTCCTTACTCAAGATACCACCCCTAAAGTGCTTTTTGAAGGGCCGTCTTTTCAATGTTACGAGATATCCTGGGCCATCATGGCCAGGTCCTCTGCCGAATGAGCCACCGACTCTGAGGCGTTTTCAATCTCGTGGGCCGTCGTGCTGAGGGTGACCACTTCATCGGAGATTTGCCGCATCTGCTCCTGATTGAGGGCGATCGACTCCAGGATCCGGGTGAAGCCGTGGACCACCTTGTCCACCAGTTCGTTGACGCGCTCCATCGAGTTGGCGTTCTGTTCCATCGACCCGCTCACGTCTGCCGTATGGTTGCGCGACAACTGGATCATCTCGGCGATCTCCTGGACCGACTGTTCCGAACTGCTGGCCAGCTTCTTCACTTCCTGAGCGACTACGTTGAAGCCGCGGCCGTGTTCCCCGGCGCGAGCCGATTCGATGGCCGCGTTCAGGGCCAACAGGTTGGTTTGAGAGGCGATGCCCTGGATGACCTCGGCGATGGAGGAGATCTTCTCGGAACTCGCGTCCAGGGCGGCGATCTTTTGCTTCATCTCCAACATCAGGCGGGACAACTCCTGAATCGCCTGCACAGCTTCCTTCAGTTGGCCTTCGCCGCCCTTCGCCTGGGAGACCACCTCGGAGGAGTGCTTGGCCGCCTCGCTCACATTGCGGGTGATCCGTTCGGCCGATGTGGACATGTGGGCCGCCGACGCCGCCGTCTCCTCCGCCGTAGCGGCCAGGCTCTGGCTGGCGTCGTTGACCTGCTGTTGCAGCGATGTCAGGTTGTTAAGGATTTTCTCCAGTTCCTCTTTTTTCGACAGGCCGGAGGTGTAGCTCTCGATATAGCTGCTCATGGCCAACTGCTGGTCCAGGTTGGTGATCGTCAACAGCGCTGTGACCGCTTTTTTGGCCCGTTCCTTGTCCTTGTAGGCGTCCATGATCTTGGGAATCAAGAAGTTGTAGTGCAACTGGTAGGCCGAAGTAAACCAATAGGGCGGCAGGGAGATCCGGTCATGGACCTTGCCGATCTTGTAGCGCTCGACGACATAATTGTCATCGACCTTCATCGGCGCCAGGCTGAGGATATAGTTTCGCATGGTCTTCTTCAACCGCTCGACGGTGGTGTGCCTGTCGATAAACTCGCGCATCTCCGGCATGGCGCCAAGGTGACTGTAAAAAGCCGCCACCGCCGCATCGGCATTCTGTTCCAGGATGGGGCGGAGTTCCTGCAGCAGTTCCAACTGCTCCGGCGTTAACTTCATGAAACGGACAGACAATTGAAAGGAGGGATCTTGCATCGAGATCGTCGGTTTCGGTCCCTGGTAGGGACGAGGCTCCGACTCATCGCTTGATTTGCGCCAGAACATATGCGAAACCTCCCTGTATGGCTTTTGAGTAAAGCTCCCCAAAATAAAGATGTTCATTTCGGAGGAGAGGGATGGCCTCTTGGAGCCTGTGAAGACTCCTTTTTCCATCTCGACCTTCGTCTCGACAGAGCGGCTCCACCGAATAGAGCCGCGCCATCTAATCGATACAACTTCGAGACAATTGCTTCGATTCCTGCTATCGCGTCTCATTTCAGAACAAAGGTTCATGGGAAAGGCGGGCCTTCGAAATCATGGCGAGTATACACAAAGATTATGCGAATCGACAGGAAGCCGGCTTGCGCTTGGCCGAAGAAATCGCCGCGACGAACCAGCCCTTCGACCTCATCGTCGCCGTTCCGCGAGGCGGCGTCGAAGTGGCTGCGCCCATCGCCCAGCGATTGAAAAATCCCCTGGCCTTGATCAGTCCCCGTAAGTTGGCGATGCCCCACCAAGCGGAGGTGGCCATCGGCGCCATCGGCCCAGACGGTTCTTTCCTTCTCGACGAATCCCTGATCGCCCATTACGGGATCTCTCGCGAATACATTGACGCAGAAAAAAAGCGCCAGTTGGCGGAGATGGAACGGCGGCGCCGCGACTACCCCTTCCCGCTGACACCCGATCAGGCGAAAGGCCGGCGCCTGCTGCTCGTCGATGATGGTGTCGCCACCGGCTTTACGCTCCGGGCGGCCATCGCCACCTTGCAGGCCTACGGCCCCGCCTACCTGGCCGTGGCCCTCCCGGTGGGGCCGGCGGACACGCTCTCCCTCCTGCGACACGCCGTCGACAGGGTTCACTGCCCCCTTGTCCCGGAGCCCTTTTACGCCGTCGGTGCCTACTATGAAGACTTCGGGCAGACCTCCGACGAAACGGTCCGGGCGTTGTTGACCGGCGTCAACGGCTGCAACGCCTGAAAGGCCTCAATGGCGACAGGGACCAAGGCCGGGTCAAACTGCGTCCCGGCGCCTTTTTCAATCTCTTCGATGATCCGGCGCCAGGGCAAGCGCGGCCGGTAGGGGCGATCGCCGTTCATGGCGTCGATGCTGTCAGCCAAAGCCAAGATGCGGGCGCCCAGTTCGATGTCGCTTCCCTTTTGTCCATCGGGATAACCCCGGCCATCGTAACGTTCATGATGGTGGTAAACGAGGGCGCTCACACTGCGCAGCTTTTTCAGCGGTCGCAGGATCCGGGCGCCGATGACCGGGTGTTGCCGCATGACGGCGAATTCCTCCTCTGTCAGCCGGTCTGTCTTGCGCAGGATCGTTTCTTCGATGCCGATCTTTCCGATGTCATGGAGCAACCCGGCGATGCGAACCGTCTCCAAGGCTTGGCCGGTGAGCCCTAAGCGGCTTCCGATGGCCTCGGCCAGTTGGGCCACCTGCTGGGAATGGTGGCCTGTATAGGCGTCGCGGGCATCGACGGCCTCGGCAAGTCCGGTGATGGTGTTGAACAGCGTCTCTTCCAGGTCGGCGTTGGCCTGCGCGTTGTCGAGCGCCACAGCCAGATGAGAGCTGACCTGCAAGGCCCGGTCGATTTCACCTTGGGAAAAAGAGTGAACAGCGCGATGCAGCACATTGAGGGCGCCGATGTTTTTTCTACGGACGGTGAGGGGAACGGCAAGGAGACTGCGAAAGCCCCGTTTGGCAGGACGGGAGTCGAGCGTTTGCGGAGAAGCCAACAGGTCGGTGATGACCAATGGCGCCCCGGTCTGCACCGCTTGCAAATGTGGCGAGTCTTCCGGTTCTTCAGACACGGACAATTTTTGAAAGGCCCCCGCCTCGTAGGCAAACAGGTCGGCGCGGTGTTTTTCCCATTCCAGCAGGCTGACGACCACCCGATCCGAGGGGAGCGCCTCATCGACAAAGGGCAGCACCAGTTCCAGCACCTGCTCCACATCGCGGGAGGTCCCCAGGACGGTGTTGCTGATCTTGCTCAACGCGTCCAGGGTGGTCACCTTTTCCTTGAGCGCCTGGGTCCGCGTCTGAATTTGGGAGAGCATGTCCTCCTGAAAGTGAACGACGAAGCGGCCCATGCGCGCCAGCATGGCCAGGAAGAACAGCAGGCACAGACCGCCCACCAAGGCCAGCCGGCCCGGTATCTCCAGCAGGGTCCAGTCATGCTCCCCTGTCGGCAGAGCCGTTTCTTTTCCCATTTTGAAAACGATGAACAGCGCGCACAACCCCAAGGTGATCATAACGGCCGTATTCAACCAAAACTGGATCACCAATGACTTTCGCCAGGGAATTGGAAACATAACGGCGCCTCCTCGTCGATCTGAACCGATGGATCTGATAGGGAAAACCGGTTGTGTAAGGATATTGAAATGTTTTTTGAGGCAATTACTATGAGATGCGCTATGCTCGGCATTTTATTTGTATTATA
>NZ_WXEX01000017.1 GCF_009877435.1 Heliomicrobium gestii
GCATGAAACGACATGAGAAAGGCATCCTGCGGTGGTTCGTCTCAAACGTTACGAATGGGCTTCAAGAAGGGATCAATAGCGTGATTCAGGCGGCCAAACGTAAAGCGCGAGGGTACCGGTCAGTACGCAACTTTATCTCCATCATTTACCTGGTTGCAGGTGATTTGTGTAGCACCGGCGAGAAGTTGATACATTTTCACCAAACAAATGTTCACCCACACAAAATAGCGAAGAGCCATTTTTTTCATCAAGTAACATCTGTTGCCCCCCCTATTAAGATTTGAGGAAAATTATTCTTCTAGCTGCTTTACCCGTCGCAAGCCAAGCAAATGTCAACAGCAGCAACGTCCCTACCGCTCCCCAATAAGCCGCATAGGCTTGTACAAATGTGTTAAGAAGATAACCGAGAAACGGCCCCATCGCGGCGCCGAAATCAATGGCAATCGAATAAGCGGTCAGCACGAGGAGTTTCGAGGAAGATGACGCTGCATCTGAAGCGATCGCATCAGTAATCGTGGTCAGCGCGGTTGCTGCCAGTTGGATACCGATGACGATCAGCAACCATGGGATAATCGGGATATCAAGAGGGAGTAGGGCAAATAGACAAATCGCCAGTAGCAATGATGCGATGAGGACCATTCCCCGGCCATAACGCCCATCCGATATTTTCCCAACCCAAGGAGCTAACCAGGGTTCCCACCCCCATCGTATGGCTTGTAGAATCCCTGCGAGAGATGTAGCCCCGAGGGTAAAACCAGCGATATTGATGATGGCGGAGTTATGCGCTTGGACCAGATAACTCAGGGTTGCCGTGAACATGCCTTGAAAGATCATGGCCACCAGCATTCCAGTGAGTAAGGCCCGAAGGATCATTCGATTTTTCCACAGCACCGATTTATTCGAAGTATTTTCCTCTCCGCTTGTTCGTTTGTCCGTGGAAGTGGGAACCCAGAGCAGAGCGGACGGAATGGATAATAACGTGATCGCGCCAAAGAGCAAGGCTGTCATGTATAAACCGTAGTAGTCGGCAATGAACCCGCCAGCCAGCATGCCGACGAAGCTGCCCAAGCGATATAAACCATTGAACATCCCCATGGAATGGCCTCGGTTCAAATCCGTGGAACAATCGACAATGGCCACATAGGAGCCCAAGCGCAGAAAGGTCCATGCCAAGCCCCAGACGCACCGGATCAGGAGCAAAGGGAGAAAGCCTTTTACAAATCCGTAGGATAATGTCGTAGCAAACGCCAACGCAGCGGCGAGAAGCACCCCTTGTCGGGTGCTGATTTTTTTGTATAGCCAACCGACAATTGGATTCAAGGGCAATCGGATCAAACGATTGATAGATAAGAGAACGCCGACTTCCCATAAGGAACTTAGCCCGGCCTCTTGCCAATGGGTCGGGAGGACAATGTATAGCATGGAGTCGCCGATCAGGCAAACGGCGGTAAGCAGGGCGATGACGATGATCGGTTTCATTTTAGAATCAACGAGGTGGATAGGCCATCCGCTCCTTTCCCGCCAACTGTAATCTATTGAAGAGCGCCATGTAAAACGCATAATTCCGTGATACAATATCGAAAAGTTCTATATTTGAAGGGGAAAGACATGGACACATTGGGCATCGAGGCATTTCTGGCGATTATCCAAACGCGAAGCCTGACCAAGGCAGCGGAACTGCTTCATCTGTCACAATCGACGGTCAGTTATCGGCTGCAGGGTTTAGAGCGATCATTGGGCGCAACGTTGGTCGAACGCAGGAAAGGCGTCCCGACGATCAGCTTGACGCCTTTCGGAGAAAGCTTTGTTACCTTAGCGGAACGGTGGAATATGCTAAAAAGGGAAATTACCCTGTTACAGTCCACAGGCCCGCAGGTTTGCCTAACGATCGGCGCCGCGGACAGTTTGAATGTGTATGTATTGCCACCGCTTTATCAGATCTTCAGTCAACAATGCCCCTCCGTTCGTTTGCAGATTTGTACGCAACATACGATGGAGTCCTATGAGAGCATGGAGCGCAAAGAAATCGATGTGGCCTTTGTAAAGATGGAGAGGGTGGCGCCCGGCATCGTCGTTGAGCCCTTTTATGTGGACGAGATGGTGGTCGTTCGACGCCGAGGAGAAGAGAGAACACCGGCGGATATTGTTTCACCGCTCGAATTAGACTGCCAACAGCAGATCTATTTCAACTGGGGGCCATCCTATCAGATGTGGCACGACCGGTGGTGGGATGCCAACAGCCCCTCTTGCCTCCAAGTCGATGCTGCCGCACTGATCTTTTCGCTGATGTGGGATGCGCGCCAATGGGCGATTGTCCCCCAATCGATCGCAAAGGCATGTGCCCAGAAGGATGTATTTGTCGTCCAAAGGCTTTCCGATCCCCCGCCGCCGAGGGTCTGTTATCAACTCACCCCGAAAACCCCAGATCCTGTCAAAGCATCGGCCATCGATCGGCTCAACCAGTTTGTTCAGTCGATTTTCCCTCCCAACAACACGCAGCAGGGGCGTTGACGAATGGGGAAAGACGATGGTACATTGATAAGTGTATATACACGAATTACGCCAACCCGGAAGGTCGATACTCATCATGACGCACATTCAAAACGGCTATCCTCACCCCCCGAGCCCATGTAACTGCATGAACGTCCGCCGGGCTTCTCGGGCTGTCACCCAATTCTATGATGAGGTTTTACAGCCGAGCGGTCTCACGACGGCCCAGATGGCGCTTCTGCGAAATCTGGATCAGCAAGAGCCGATGACCATGAGCGAACTGGCCAAAACGATGCGGATTGATCGCACCACTTTAAACCGCAATCTGAAGCCCTTGGCCGATGCCGGACTCATCGCCGTCAACCCCGGCAAAGACTCGCGCACCCGAGTGGTCACGCTCACCGCAACAGGGCATGCGTTGCTCGGGAGGGCGTGGGCGCTATGGGAAGAGGCGCAAGCATCGATCCAAGAATACATGGGGGAAGAGGAGCTTGCTAAACTGACAGAACTGCTGTCAAAGCTAGAGGCCCTTGCACCGTGAAGAAAAAAGGAGAGGATCCCATGAAATCGTTGTTTGATCCAACGACACTGGCCGGCATGCAACTGAAAAATCGCTTCATCCGGTCGGCCACGCACGATGGCGTCGCCGATGCAAGCGGACACATGACTGACGCGCTCCTTCAGATTTATGAAAATCTGGCGAAAGGCGGCGTTGGCGCCATGATCACGGGGCTCGCCTATGTCAGCGACCTGGAACAGCCGATAACGGGACAGATGGGCATCTATGACGATTCATTTATCGATGACTATAAAGGGCTGACGGAAACGGTCCATCGGTACGATGCGAAAATCATCCTGCAAATCGCTTGCATGGGGTCTCAGACTTTTCCTGCCCATGGCAAGATCATGTGGGGGCCGAGCGCCGTGGAAGATCTCTTCTATAAGACGACCCCGCAGGAAATGAGCGTCGAAGACATTCGACTCGCCCAAAGGGCCTTTGCCGATGCGGCGCTCCGGGCGAAACAGGCGGGCTTTGACGGTGTTCAAATCCATGGCGCCCATGGCTATCTGCTCAGTAAATTCCTGACGCCCCACTATAACCGCAGGACCGATGGCTATGGCGGCGGCATCGAGAACCGGTCCAGGATGGTCATCGAGACCTATCAGGCCATTCGGGAGAAGGTGGGCCCCGAGTACCCCGTTCTCACCAAAATCAATGGTGACGATTTTATGGATCAGGGGATGACCTTTTCGGAAAGCCGGTATGTCTGCGAGCGGTTGGCCGAATTGGGGATCGACGCCATCGAAATCAGCGGTGGCTTGGGTTCGTCGAGACCGAATGAGGGGACCGTACGGACCATCACGACCGAACAAGAATCCTACTTTCGGTCCTATGCGGCGCAAGTCGCCGAGGAGATCGATGTTCCGGTGATCCTGGTGGGAGGCAACCGAAATGTTGCCGCATTGACGGATCTGATCAATCAAACCGCCATCGAATACATATCCCTTTGCCGGCCGCTGATCCGGGAGAGCGATCTGGTGAACCGCTGGCAGAGCGGGGACGTGACCAGCCCACTCTGCGTTTCTTGCAACAAATGCTTCCGTCGCGGAGGAACGGTCTGCGTATTTCATCGGAAGAAGAAAGGCCTGTCGTGACGCTTGCGATGAAGCGCGAAAGCGGTTGACCTTGTCGTCAAGTGGTTGGCAGTCAGGCGGCGCTACGACTTGGAAGCGGTTTTTCTCAATTCAGAGATTGTACGATTTCATGAACGTCGATAATTTGCAGGCGCCATCGGGAGCGTGGAAAGGAAGACTGCCTTGGCGTTAATCACGGAGACTTCTGACCTAGACGCCTACCTCGCTGTTTCGGACGTAATTGATTGGGACAACCCGTCGATCCGCAAAATGGCCGGACAGTTGTTGGCAGGTAGCCACGATGACGTGGAGATCGTCCGCGCCATGTATCACTTCGTCCGAGACGAGATTGCCCACTCGGCCGACATCGGCGGGCAGGTCGTCACCTGCAAGGCCTCGGAAGTGCTTGAACACCGCCAGGGGATCTGTTACGCCAAAGCCCATCTGCTGGCGGCCTTGCTCAGATGCGCCGGGATCCCGGCGGGCTTTTGTTATCAAAGGCTGCTGTTGGATGATGAGCAGATGCCCTGGCTGGTCGTGCATGGGCTGAACGCGGTGTACATCGGAAGGGAAAAGAAGTGGATCCGTCTCGACGCCCGGGGAAACAAGGCGGGTGTGGAAGCCGAGTTTTCCCTGGAGGGGGAGAAGCTGGCCTTTCCGGTCCGGACGGAATTCGGCGAATCGGAGGATCTCATGATCTATGCCCAGCCGAGCGAAAAGGTCGTGCAGGCGCTGCAACGCCATCAAACGGTGGCGGCCCTGTTCGCGAACCTTCCGTCGGAAATATGAAGGAACTGGCCGACGGGTTTGCCATGTTGGCGCCCATCTACCACTTCTTTTTAGGATTGAGAAGAGCGAGGCCATGACGCCGGTCGACGAGAGCCTGGCAATTATTTGGCGCTGCTTGTTCGTTTGTAAAAAGAAGGACTTTCTCAAAAAGCTGTAGAAGAATGTCGAATATTGAATTGATGTTTAAAATTAAATTGTGTGTGAAAGGACGTGTTGGACGAGAGAGACGCGAAAAAAAGAGTCAAGGTCCCTTAGACCGGGGTTCAAGTAACCACGACGTCAGTGACATCGATGCACAACATACGTGAAGGGACTTGAGTGGAATGAACTTTCGTTATCTCCCAATCGGAAAAAAGCTATACCTGGGCTTCGGTCTGGTAACAGTGCTCATGCTTTCGGTGATCGTATTTTCCTATATCCAGTTTGTCGCCGAGTCCGATGCGGTGGCGATAAACGTGCACACCTACGAGGTCATGCGCGAAGCTGACGGGATGTTGACCAGTTTAGTCAACATGGAAACGGGTGAACGCGGGTATGCCCTCACGGGAAAGGAAGAGTTTCTGGAACCCTATAACAGCGGCAAGTCCAGCTTCCAGCAGCATTTTGATAAGATCAAACAACTGACGTCGGATAACCCCAAACAGCAGGATCGACTTACCCTCTTGACCAAGCAAGAAAAGGAATGGCTACAGGCCGAGGCGGATCGGCTGATTGAATTGCGGCGTCAAGCGGGCGCCGGTCAAGCGAAACTGGAAGACGTCCTCGCCTTTGTGCAGGCGGGAAAAGGCAAGCAGAGCATGGACGGCATGCGCAAGCTCCTAGCCGACATCAATGCGGAGGAAAGCAACCTCTTGGTCAAGCGCACCGACGAACTTCACAAGACCGAGGCGAAGACCAAGCTAACCATGCTTGGCGGCGGCGCCGTGGGCGGCCTGCTCGCCTTTCTCTTCGCTTTTTTGATCACCGGCGTCATTACCAAACCGGTCAATCTTCTGTATGAAGAACTGACGAAACTGGCCCAAAACGGCGGCGATCTGCGGCAAAAGATCCAAGTGGACGCCAAAGATGAGATCGGCGATTTGGCGAAGGCGATCAATCAGTTTTTAGCCGACCTCCGGGGGATCATGAGCCAGGTGCTGTCGGGCGCCGAGAATGTCTCCACATCCACATCCGAACTGAGCGCCAGCGCCGGGCAATCGGCGCAAGCGATCAATCAGGTCGCCGCTTCGATTACCGATGTGGCCCAAGGGGCCGATAAGCAGGTCCATGCGGTCAGTGAAGCCACGGCGGTCATCGAAGAGATGTCCGCCGGTATTCAGCAGGTGGCCACCAATGCCAATGCCGTCTCCACTGTCGCCGAAAAAACAGCCAAAGCGGCAGCAGAAGGCGATAAATCGGTCAACGCGGCCATGAACCAGATGGGCAGCATTGAAAAAACCGTCTCCAGTTCGGCTCAGGTGGTGACAAAGCTTGGCGAACGCTCGAAAGAGATCGGCCAGATTGTCGATACGATTTCCGGGATCGCCGGACAGACCAACCTCCTGGCGTTGAACGCGGCCATCGAGGCGGCGCGCGCCGGCGATCAAGGCAAAGGGTTTGCTGTTGTCGCCGAAGAGGTGCGCAAGTTGGCGGAACAGTCCCAGGAGGCGGCCCAGCGGATTGCGCGATTGATCTCGGAAATCCAGGTCGAGACGAGCCAGGCCGTGGTGGCGATGCAGGACGGAAGCCGTGAAGTGAGAGTCGGCGCCGATGTGATGAACAGCGCCGGAAAAGCCTTCAAAGAGATCGTCACGCTCATCGATCAAGTTTCGTCCCAGGTCAGCGAGATCTCTGCGGCCATCCAGCAGATGGCCTCGGGGAGCCAGCAGATCGTCACCTCGGTGAAAGACATCGACCGTTTTAGCAAGGACGCCGCCGGCCAGACACAAACCGTGTCGGCGGCGACGGAGGAACTGTCCGCATCGATCGAACAAATCTCCTCTTCCAGTGAAGAGTTAGAGAAAATGGCCGATGAACTAAAGGCCGCTGTCAACAAGTTCAAGGTGTGAGTCTTTCGCAACGCCACCCAAGCAGCGTGTGCAGTGGAGGCAGGGGGAGGGCGGTTTCAGCGATGAAGCCGTCTTTTCTTCTGCCTGCCCGCCATAGGCGTTGTCTGTAAGGGGAAGTCCCGAACGCTGAATCTGGCTAAAGCGGGGGTGTTCGTCCTGTGGCGAGGCCGAAGCAAGTTGAGAACTTCACACCGCACTCAAGTAAAATACAGATGAAACAAACTCGCCCAAGAAAATACGCTGCCATTGGGCGAGAAGGAACAGCCCGGCATTCGTCCAATACTACGATTGTCAGGGGTTATCTTTGTAAGACTGATGACAGAGAGGAGGCGAGGTGGTTGCCCATGGAAGAGAAAATGGTTCCTCTTGACGCGGCCCAGCGGGAAGTGCGCAAAATGGCCGACATGATGGCGGCGCTTTACCGGCATTTTTCTCAGGAGATCATCGATGCGGTCGGGGAAGCAAAGGGCGTTGAGATCATCCAGAATGCCGTATGGCGTTACGGCCAGGAACGGGGTCGGCAGCACCGCGAAAAGGTGCTCGGGCAGGGTTTTCCGGACGAGCCGGAAAGTTACACCAAGCTCCCCGATTTGCCCGCCTTTGGTTGGGATGTGGAAAAACTTTCAGCGACGAATCCATCCCACGTCCGCGTGACCTACTGCCCTTTCGCCGCCCACTGGAAGGAGAAGGGCTTTCAAAAGATCGGCCGCCTTTATTGCGCCGTCGATCAAGCGAAGTACAGCGCCTTTCATGAAAACAGCGATTATGCCCATCTCCAGAACACCTTGGACGGTGATGACTGCTGCGAGATGATATGCAGAAAAAAAGTCGAGCCATAATCGTGCCATAGCAAAGAGGGAACCCTTCCGGAATCAACCGGAGGCGTTCCCTCTTTTTTTCATCTCATCGGTTTGACGTGGCGTGTCGGCGCCGTCTAGTGTCATCGACACGCCGCCGTCCGGAGTCATCGACCGGCGACTCTTTCGCCCGTGATGCAGCGATCCTGTTACTGGGTTTTAAACTGCTGCACCATCTGGTTTAAATGTTCAGCCATTTTGCTGAGTGTTTGCGCCGATGCGATGATTTCCTCCATCGTGGCCACTTGCTCTTCGACAGCGGCGGCCATGTTTTGCGCCCCGGCAGAAGAGGCGTCGGCGAATGTCTTGATCGAGCGGAGATGCTGCGCCACTTCAGCGCCGCTGGCGGCCACTTGTTGAACCGAAGCGGAGACCTCTTGAATGTCCGTCAGCACGCCTGCGATGGCGGTGGAGATCTGTTCGAATGAGCGGTTTGCCTCTACCACCACTTGGGTCCCCGTCTCGACCTCGGTCGATCCCTCGTTCATCGAAGCGACGGCCTGGTCGGTCTCCCGCTGGATCTGGGACACGAGCTGTTGAATTTCCGCAGCCGCATGGCCCGATTGTTCGGCCAGCTTGCGAACCTCTTGGGCGACAACAGCAAAGCCCTTCCCCTGTTCACCGGCACGGGCTGCCTCGATGGCTGCGTTGAGGGCCAACAGGTTGGTCTGTTCGGCGATTCCGGAGATCACCTCGACAAAACCGTTGATGGTCTGAGACCGCTCACCTAAGGCATTGACCACCGACGACGCCGCATGAACCGTTTTTTGAATGCTTTGCATCTGCCGGTTCACCTGTTCTAACCGCGTTCGGCCAAAGGTGGCATGATCCGTTGTCTTATGAACGCTGTCGGCGGCTGTGGTTGCTTTTCTCTTAACATGGTCAAGGGAAAGGGACAATTGCTCCATCAAGTTCCGCGTAGCGTCCACGCTGGTTGCTGTTTCCTCGGCGCTTTGCGATACGCGCTGAATGTTCTCGGCCATATCATTGGTTGCCGCGGTGGTCTGCTCGGAAGCGATCACCATTTGGCCGGAAGCGGTTGTCACGCCAGTGGCGTTTTCCTTCACCGCTCCGATCAGGTGGCGAAGATTGGCCACCATCGTCTCAAAGGAATGGGCGAGTTGACCGATCTCGTCGTTCGAATCGCCGCTGGATGTCGCTACGCTGAGATCTCCCGAGGCGACGGCGTTGGCGGCTTTTTGGAGGGAACGAATCGGCTTCGTGGCTTTGTTCGCAATGAAAAAGACGGCCACGCCGGCGAGCGTGAGGATGCCCACCATTAAAGCAAAGAGCAGCGTGATCAAGCGGGTGCTTTTTGCTTCCACTGTAGCAACCGATAACTCGGTGCAGATGATCCAACCGGTTCGAGCGTCTCGAATAAAATGGACATACACAGGTTGGCCTCGTTCATCGACAGTCTCTACGGTTCCGCTGGCGCCGGCGAGGGCCTGCGCGACATATGGGCGATCTTTCAAATCCAGTTGGTTGTCCCCGAGCGAGATGCGCGGATGGCCGAGGAGCTTGCCTTCGCTATCGACGACAAACACGGCAAGATCATTGGTGGTGCGCTGTGTGACAAACTCTTGCATGCGACCGAGGTCGATCGTTCCTTGCATCACCCCTTTGACTGTTTTCCCATCGGCTTCATAGATGGGGGTGGCCAGCACGACAATGGGGTGATTGTTCGACTTACTGATCAATACCTCAGAGATGACCTGCTGTTTCCCCTGCATGGCCTGCTGAAAGTGCTTGCGATCCGCCACATCGACCAGTTTCGAGTTGTCGCTTCTGAGGATCTGCTTACCCTTTTCATTATCGATGCTGATTGGATTTAGATCGGGATATAGCCTACTCGTTTCGGTCAATATTGGTTTAGCGTTTTCCAGATCGAAGGTTCGGACGGCATCCGTCTTCGCCAACAACTGAAGCAAGGCCATATTTTTGTCGATGAGCCCACTGATCTCCAACTGCACCTCTCTTGACTTCCCGAAGCTGATCTCTTTTTCAGCGTCTTCGAGATTCGCCGCAAACATGGTTTTGGTGATGAAGGAGAACAGAAGCAAGGGGAGTCCGCAAAAAAGCAACATCAATAGGGCAAGCTTCTTTTTTAAATCCATCGGCAGGTTCCTCCCTTACTGTATCACCTGTAACGCCCTTATCATCTGCGAAAGGAAAACTGGAACTTTGGGTAAAAAAACATATTCACAATCGTTTCAACGAATCAAACCCACCACCCTGAGGCGGTGAAGAGCAGGGAACTGCTTTTCACCGAATTTTTCTGACGAATGTAGCTATTCATTTCTTCTGCTCTTGTCGATAAATTCCTGCACTTTAATAAAAAATTAAAGCAAAAAGATATCCTTATATAAACATCATATCACAGCGGAAAGAGACTTACTGCACTAGAAGAAGAATGCTATACTGAAAACGCATTCAACGTTACTATATGCTTATCCTCAAAATAAGGGATTACAATTGTAGGAAAAACAACTTGGGTTGCCTCACTTACGTAATAAGCGAAAAAGGAAAAATAGCCTTGAATGGATAGGGTGTAAAAATTGTTTCAAATGGGATGTTCCCTCATTGGTGGATTAAATATTGAGACAGGAGGGTGCCTATGAATTACGTCTCAACGGTTTTGGAAAACGGAAGCGAAACGGATGTCCTTCTGAGCGCGATTCATTTAGGACCGGTGTTTCAGGCCGTATTGCCCTACGATTGTATGGTGGGGGTCACCGATCGGGAAAAATTCCTGGCCTACTTCCCCCCAAAAGATTCCAGCTACAAGCTGCCCATCTCGGCTGGATCCAAAATTGCAAAGGGGGATGCCATCTATGAGGCGATGGAAGCCGGCACGATAAAAACGGTAACCGTGCCGCCCGAAGTTTTTGGCGTCCCCTACCGAGCAACGGGGATCCCTGTCAAAGACAGCCGGGGTGTTGTCATCGGTGGCATCGGTGTCGGCGTCAGCCTAAAGGGGCTCGTCAATCTTAAAGATTCGGCGCAGCGGATCACGGCAACCAGTGAAGAACTGGCCGCCTCGACAGAGGAATTGGCGGCCACAGCGAGTCAATTGGCCCAAGAGTTTTCCCGCGTCCGAGAAAATGGGCTGAAAGTGCTTGAGCAGGTAAAAAAATCCGATGACATCCTCCGGTTTATCAACAGTGTCGCGACAAACTCGAATTTGCTCGGCCTGAACGCCTCCATTGAAGCGGCTCGCGCCGGAGAGAGTGGACGCGGGTTTGCCGTGGTGGCCGAAGAGATTCGGAAAATGGCCTTAAACAGCGCCCAGTCGGTAAAGGAAATCAAGGAGATCCTCTCGGGGATCGCGGAGAAGGCGACGAAGATGCTGGCGCAATTGGATGAGACCGCTTCGCTCAGCGACCGGCAGGCGTCGACGACGGAGCAACTCAGCGGGGCGGCGCAGGAACTGGCGCAGATCGCGGAAAACATTGATAGAGCGTCCCAAAGCCTATAGGCGACAAACGGTCAAGGCCACCGAGAGCGTTGCCGGGGTTGCTCGTCCGATAGGATGACGGTGGGGCGGCCCGAGACGGACGAAGGGCAACAGAACAGGATGGGGTCACGATAGAGGCAAAAGAGGGAACGCTCCCGATGAACGGGGAGTGTTCCCTCTTTTGTGTTCGTAACCGGAGGATTGAATACAACAACAAGTTGACTGTTGAACATACACCATATAAATTAGATGCAAGCAACCTTTTTTTGTATTTCAATAACGGCCACCGGAGCCATGGTATAAATATCATAAGATCCACAAGCGCAGCGGCTTTGCATGTAACAGAGATGGAGGACATTGATTGAATTACGGAAAGATAAGATCATTGCTGACGGAGGCATCGCCGGCGATACGTAAATCGACCACCGTAACCCTGCTATTCGGCCTCTTTTTGATCTCGTCGAACTGGTTTGGGATGTATTACAAAATCCAGAGCGAACGGGAGGCGGAATTGGACAATGCATCTCGGATTGTAGAAAACTACGCCTTCGGCTTTGGCAAACAGACGGACCATGTCCTAAAAGATGTGGATGATATTTTATGGGTTGCACAACGGGAAGTTGAGGAAAAGGGAAGACGAATCGATCTTTCACGAATCATCAGCGAGTCGGGGTACGACTTCTCCGATATGGTTCAGTTTGGAATCGTGGGAGAAGACGGAGAAATCATCGCCGGGAGCCTGCCTTTTCGAGACGCAAAAGAGTTGACGTTCCATGACGCATTCGTCGTACACAAGGAGCCTGGCGGCGGGCTGTATATGGGCAGGACCGTACAGGCGGCAGGCACAGGAGAAAAGGTCATGGAGATGTCGCGGCGCATCAACAAGCGCGATGGTTCTTTTGGCGGCGTCGTCCTTGCGGCGGTTTCCCCGGGATTTTTTACTGAACCTTATCGGGATTTGGATTTGAACCCGGGGACATCCCTCGAGGTGATCGGGTTGGATGGGTTCGTGCGGGCGCGGCAGGTCGGGTCGACGGTAGAGGCAGGAGAGGATATCGGCGCGAGCGTCCTTTACCAAAGCATTCGTACCGAAAAAGAAGGAAAATGCATTGCCAATGATGCCCTTGATGGGGGAACACGGATCTATAGTTTTCGCGTGCTTCCGGGGTTTCCCTTGGCCGTATCGGTGGGGATGGAAGAAGCGGACGTGTTTTACCAGCTCAATCAGCGCATCACCGGGTACATAAGGGTCGCAGCAACCAATACAGCGGTGATTATCCTGTTCCTTTCGATGCTGCTCAGGGTGACGGCCCGGCAAAAGCAGACGGAGGAGGAACTGCAACGAGCCAGTGACCGGTTGGAGGAAGAGGTGCAACAAAGAACACGGGAGTTATTCCTTGCCAATCAGGATCTCAAGGTCATCAATGCGGAGCATTTCGCCATAAACCGGGAACTGCAGCAACGAAATGCGGAACTGCTGCGTGAAATCGCAGAACGAAAACGGATTGAGAAGGAACTCCAGCGGTATCAATCGGCCATCATGCAGAAAAACGACGAATTGACAGCGGCCATCGATACCCTCAAACAAGCGCAACAGCAACTCATCCAACAAGAGAAAATGGCCAGTATCGGGCAATTGGCGGCGGGGGTGGCCCATGAGATCAACAATCCCCTGGGTTTTGTCAAAGGCAACGTGGAGATGCTGGAAGAGTATTGCCATCTCATGCAGATCCTCTTAAAGGAATACCAGGAACTGGGCGCGATGGCCTTGACGGGTCGAGCCCAGCCGGCGATGCAGGAACGATTGAATGCGATTGCCCAGATGGAAGCGGCGCATGATCTGACCTTTGTGTTGAAAGACCTTCCGGAACTCTTTCGGGATACGATGGAAGGCATCGAACGGATGAGTAAAATCGTCAAAGAAATGCGGGTTTTTTCTCATTTGCGAAAACTGCAGATCCATGAGCCCTATGATATGAACCAAGGCCTGAGAAGCGCTTTGATCGTTGCTCAAAACGAAATCAAACACTGCGCGACCGTCGAATGCAGGCTGGGCGATATCCCCGTGATTGAAGCCGACGGCGGCGAGATCAACCAGGTGTTGCTCAACCTTATCGTCAATGCCGCGCAGGCGATCAAAGGGAGGCATCAAAGCGAGTTGGGGTTGATTCAGGCAACCACCTGGCATGATGAGCGGTATGTCTACTGTTCGATCGAGGATAGCGGGATTGGGATGGATGAAGAGCAGTTAAAAAATATATTCGTTCCCTTTTTTACCACGAAGCCGGTAGGTCAGGGTACCGGCTTGGGCCTCAGCATCTCCTACGATATTGTTGTTCAGCGGCATAACGGGGGGATTACGGTCGAGAGCGACGCTGGAAAGGGTTCAAAGTTTATCGTCGCATTGCCCCGGAAACAGGAGAGGACAGGCGTTGCGGAGGGTGGAGAACATGAGGAAGGCAACCATCCTGATTGTTGATGACGAGAGAGCCATTCTGAGCGCCCTTCAGCGGGCGCTCCGGGGAAGGGAGTTCACGGTGGTTACGGCAGAAGACGGGCAGGCCGCTCTTGAGATCTTTGCGCGGGAGCCCGTCGATCTCATCGTATCGGACATGCGGATGCCAAAAGGGAACGGATGTGAACTATTGCGCATCGTGAAAAAACAGTATCCCGCCACCCTTCGCGTGATCATGAGCGGCTATTTTGAAGATGAAGAGGTTGTGAAGGCCTTACATGACGGAACGTGTGAAGCCTTCCTGCAGAAACCGTGGGAGCGAACGTCGCTGCTGAACAGCCTGCGTCAACTGGTAGGCAAATCGAGAAATGCCCTTACTGGGTGTAGGGATACTTGATCAAGCCCTGTTCGACGGCAACGGCGACCAGTTTGGCCCGTTTATTTACGTCGAATTTACTAAACAGATTGGTAACATGGCACTTCACGGTTCCAATCGCGATATGCAGGGTATGGGATATTTCTTCATTCGAGTAGCCTTTCGCCAACAGGGTGAGGACTTCCCTCTCTTTTCGCGTTAACCGGACACAGTCCCGGTGGGGGACACTTGATTTTCGGCTGCCGCCTCCGGGGGCAGCTTTTTCTTGCGTGCGGTTGTGGGCGTGCTGCATATAGGTGCGGACGGCCTCTTCGACGACCGTGCGGATTGTCGATATGGACGTGGGCTTCATCAAGAAGCCGGTGATTTTACCCCGGTTGACGGCGTCGATGGCCATTTCGATTTCGGCATGCCCGGTAACCAGTATCCGCTGGATCGCATCGTTGTGGGCGTAAATTTGGGAAAAAAGGTCAATGCCGTTGAGGATGGGCATCAGATAATCGGAGATGACCACACAAAAGGGGCCCTCTTCGATCAGCCGTAAGGCCTGGAGGGGATCGCTGGTTGTGGTGATCTCATATTGCGCCTGCAAGATGCGGCGCATCAGGGTCAAACTGAGTTCTTCATCATCGACGATAAGGATATGTGGACGATTTGGATCGCCGCTCATCATACATCACCCGGTGAATAGGATTTGAATCCGGAACATATTGTAAATTCAATTTCTGCGCAAGAAGCCGTTTTCCTCTGTTGTTTGCATTGTAATTGTATATTTATTATTGAAGCATTATTTTGAAATAAATGGAAATGACTTAGTCTTGTATGGGGTTTGTATATCTTTCGGCAGATGTTCTTCCTGGATAAATGTACTATTCTAAGATTGAGTAATAGTACATTTTGGAGAATTTGCAATAATTAAACCAATAATTGATATGAATTTTGTCAAAGGTGTCGCCATCAGTAGGTGAGCCTGGATGGGCGATCCCGCACGGAATGTATGCGGACAGCGGTTTCACAAGGAGGCGAAGGCATGGGGGAGATGCGAAGGGAGGTTCTTTTGCAACATCCTTTTTCTGAACAAGAGAGTTTTCTTTATGCGCCCGATGGCGAAGCCCCACTCATTCATGAAAGTGTCCGTAAGTCAGTGAGGGAGAAACAGGCCGTCATCGATGTGATCCCCGACACCCTCGTGCTGTTCGATCGGGACGGCGTTATTTTGGAATCTAAAACTGCGACGGACTTCGAAACGACGATCCCGTTAGAGACCAAGGCCTGCGGAATGAATATCGGCGAGTTGCGCTTGCCGCCGGAGATTGTGCAAAATTACCTGCATTGCATCAACCGGGCGCTCGTCACCGGCGAACGCCAGTTTTATCCCTATAACATCGCCTTCCGTGGAAAACGGCGCCATCGGGAGGCGCGATTCACAAAAGTCAGTTCCACTTCTGTGTTGATGCTCCTGCGTGATGTGACAGAAATCTGCCTGTCCCATGAGCAGGTGCAGTTTTTACGTCGTCATGATCTGATGACCGGCGTGTATAACCGGATGTATTTCCAGGAGATGATCGCTGGCCCTGCGCCCCATACCTCAGGCGCGCAAGGGATATTCATGTGTGACCTCGATGGACTGAAACTGATCAATGACACCTTGGGACATGCGGTCGGTGATGAGACCTTACTGGTTGTGGCAACAGCGCTGCGAAAGACCTTTGCCGGAGAAAACGATGTGGTCGCTCGAATTGGTGGTGATGAATTTGCCGTCCTCTGCGATCTTTCTGAAAGAGCATCCCTTGAATCAGCCATCAGCGCCTTTCTCGGCAGGATTGAGGAGTATTGCCGCGACCATCCACAACTGCCGGTCAATGTCTCCGTCGGTTGGGCGATCCAGAATGACAGCAGCAAACACCTCTCCGATGTATGCAAAGAAGCCGAACATGCCATGAATCGCCAGAAAATGCACCAACGGCAAAGCCTGCGAAGCGCCATCGTGAAAACGATGATGAAAGCGTTGGAAGCGCGTGATCAAATCACGGAGGAACACACGCAACGATTGCAGGAGCTGGTGGAGAAAATCGGGAGGCGACTCGGGCTGTCCTGGACCCAACTGGCAGACCTACGATTATTCGCTCGGTTTCATGATATCGGCAAGGTAGGCATACCGGATCACATCCTAAATAAGCCGACCGCATTGACGGACGAAGAATATGCCCTCATGAAGCGACATAGTCTCATTGGCTATCGCATCGCCTGCGAATCGCCCGATTTGGCCCCCATTTCCTATTTAATTCTGACGCATCATGAATGGTGGGACGGAAGGGGATATCCCCTCGGGATCCAAGGGGAAGCGATACCGCTCGAGTGCCGGATATTGGCGATTGTGGATGCCTTTGACGTGATGACCAATGACCGGCCGTACCGCAAGGCCATGTCCCCCGATGCGGCGATGAGTTCCATACGGCGGTGCAGCGGCATCCAGTTCGATCCGAATCTCGTCGAGAGCGCCATGGAAGTGATTTTGGAAGAGGCGCTTGAGGCGTTATGTAACGACACGCGATTTGCTGATTGGAAAGCTGGTATGAATAAGGGAGGAACGTAGCCTATGGGAAGCATTCAGAAAAAGCTGACGACGACCATTCTCCTCGTTTTTTTGATCGCCCTCAGCGCGCTGGGTGGCCTCAACTATTGGGGGGCTTCCGAGATCATCTCAAACACCGTAATGGAAGAAATGGTCAAAATGGCCGCCGACTCGGCCGACGATATGGGCGATTGGCTGGAGGCGCGCAAATCGGAACTACGAATCATGTCTGTGGATCCCGTCGTGCTCAGTGGGGAGAAAGCAGCGATGGTCTCTTTTCTCGCCAATGCGGCAAAAACCAATGATGACTATGATTCCATCGCCTACGCCTCCACGGACGGCGCCTACATCGCTTCGACGGGGGCGACGGGGAGTGTGGCTGATCGCAGCTACTTTCAACAAGCCCTAAAAGGGGAAATCGCGATTTCCGATCCTCTGGTATCAAAGATTACGAACAACCCATGTGTCATGATGGCCGTGCCGGTCACACAAAACGGCAAAGTGACGGGCGTGCTGATCAGTTCGTTGGATATGAAGGATTTGACGGACCTCATCTTGTCGATAAAAATCGGGCAGACCGGCTACGCCCTGGTGGCGCAGCATGACGGCCTGACGATCCTTCATCCCAATCAAGAGATGGCCATGAAAGTGAATTATTTGACAGATCCCCAAGCCGATCCCGGGCGAAAGAGAGTCAGCCAGGCGCTCGCCAATGGGGAAAAAGGAATCGACATCTTACAGGCAAATGGGGTGGCGCGCTATTACGCCTATGCGCCTGTCCCAGGGATCAGTTGGGGGCTGGCCGTGACGGTGCCGGTCGCGGAAGTGACGGGGCAGTTGAGCCGGCTAACCGTCATCTCCACGGTGACAACACTGGTGGTCTTGGTTTTGGCGGCTGTGATCATCGCTTGGTACGCCCGCCGGATCGCCATGCCCATCAAATCGCTGGAGGCGGCGGCCAACCGCATCGCCGCAGGCGATCTATCGCAGGTAACACTGAATATCGCCACAAACGATGAGATCGGCCGGCTTGGGCAGAGCTTCGAGGAGATGGCGCAGAATTTACGCGGTCTGATCCAAAAAGTGAACGATGCGACCGGACAAGTGGCCCTTTCCTGCGAGGAACTGACGGCGAGTTCGGAGCAAGCGGCCGAAGCGGCCAATCACATATCGGGCGCCATCGTCAACGTTTCGACGGCCGCGGAGGAACAGATGGGGGCGGCGAACGATACGTCTTCTGTGGCGGAAGAGATCTCCGCCAGCATTCAGCAGGTGGCCGCCAATGTGAATCATGCGGCGCACCAATCGGGGCAGGCGGCGGAGCGGGCGCAAAAGGGCGGACAGGCCGTCACAAAAGCGGTCAACCAAATGGCTCGTATTGAGGAGACGGTGAATGCCTCCGCAAAAGTGGTGACCCAATTGGGCGAGCGGTCGAAGGAGATCGGCCAAATTGTCGATGCCATCTCCGGAATCGCCGGGCAAACCAACCTCCTGGCCCTTAACGCAGCCATCGAGGCGGCGCGGGCCGGCGAACAGGGACGGGGCTTTGCCGTCGTGGCCGAGGAAGTGCGAAAGCTGGCGGAACAATCCCAGGCGGCGGCAAAACAGATTGCCCAGTTGATCGGTGAAATCCAGGGGGATACGGATAAGGCCGTTGTGGTCATGAACGATGGCACAGACGTGGTGAAAACAGGCGCCGAGATGGTCGGCGACGCCGGCGCCGCCTTTGCAGAAATCGCCGGTTTGGTGACCGACGTGTCGGCTGAGGTGAAGCAGATCGCCCTGTCCGTTCAGGAGATTGCCGCAGGCAGTCAGCACATCGTCGGTTTGGTCAAAGAGATGGAAAATCTCAATAAGAATTCCGCCGGTGAGGCCCAAAGCGTTTCCGCCGCCGCAGAGGAGCAGTTGGCCTCCATGCAAGAGATTGCCGCGTCCAGCCACACGTTGGCGACCATGGTGGAAGAGTTGCAAGCGGCAGTGCAAAAGTTTGCCCTATAGGAGCCGGAACGGGCGATTACGTTAGGAACGGTAGGTGGGCTGGGAAATGGGCAGATTCAACAGCATTCAATTTAAAATGATCGGTCTTGTCGGCGCCATTTTATTCGCCGTATGTACGAGTATTTCTATCATCTCATTCTACAATTTTTCTTCCACGTTAACCGCGCAAACATCCGGTGCGCTGACCGAACTGGCCAACGCATACGCCATCGTGATCGACAAAGAAATCCAGAGCAACTTCATCGCGCTGGAAACCATCGCCACAATAGAGGGGATGAAAAAACAAAGTGAACCGTTGGACAATAAAATGGCGATACTCAAGGCGGAAATGAAACGACACGGCTATAAGATGATGGCCTTTTGTGAACCAAGTGGAAAGGCAGTCTCGACAACCGGGAAAGAGAGCAATATCGGTGACAGGGAGTACTTTAAAAAGGCGCTCGCCGGTGCCAATGCCGTGTCAGAGCCGCTGATCAGCAAAGACGACAACGCCCTTGTCGTCTCCTTTGCCGTGCCGGTTAAAGACAATGACCGCGTAGTGGCCGTGCTCGTCGCTTTGTACGACGGAACCAAGCTCAGTGAGATCACGAATGCGATCCACCCCGATGATTCAACCCAGGCGTTTATGATCAGCAAATCCGGTGTTAAAATCGCTCACTACAATAAAGACCTGGTCACATCCATGGATAATGACTTTGAGAATCTAAAACAAGATCCCCATCTCGCCTCCCTGGTAGCGATTGAAAAAGAGATGGCGACGGGAAACTCGGGCACAGGCAAATACGAATACAAGGGCATATCAAAATTTATGGGCTACGCCCCCGTCAATTCGACAGGATGGTCACTGGCGATCACGGCGCCGGAGGCGAAAGTCTTCGACGGGATCAATCAACTGAAGGTCGTCGTGTTATTGCTTTCTGTCGCCCTGCTTCTTATTGGGCTGACCCTTGTCTACTTTGCCATCTCGACGGTGGTGAAGCCGATCAACCGGGCGATCGCGCGGATGGGGGTAATCGCCAAGGGAGACTTTAGCCGTGCCGTTTCGGCTGAGAACCTGGCGAGAACCGATGAGATCGGCCGGTTGGCCCAATCGATGGATACGATGCAGAACGCGGTAAAACGAATCATCGGCAACATCGTCGGAGAAGCGAATACATCGACGACGCTGGCCCATACGGCAAAGAATCACATGAACGAGCTTAACGGGGACATCTCCGACATTTCAGCGGCGACGGAAGAGCTATCGGCCAGCATGGAGGAGACCGCCGCCTCGACGGAAGAATTGAACGCCACCTCTACCGAGATCGAACGGGCCGTCCTCTCCATTGCCAAGAAATCCCATGACGGCGCAGAGACGGTGCTGGCGATCAGCAAACGAGCGCAACAGTTAAAAGCGAATGCGGTCCAGTCGGAGCAGGTGGCCCATTCGACCCATATGGAAGTGGAATCCCGGTTACGGGAGGCCATCACACAATCGAAGGCCATTGAACAGATCCGGGTGCTCTCTGATTCCATCTTGCAAATCACCTCCCAGACGAATCTGCTCGCCTTGAACGCCGCCATCGAAGCGGCGCGAGCCGGGGAGGCGGGGCGGGGCTTTTCGGTCGTTGCCGACGAGATCCGCAAGCTGGCAGAAGACTCCAAGAATACGGTGACACGAATCCAGCAGGTCGCCGATCAGGTGATCGCCTCTGTGGAGAATCTTTCCGAAAGCGCCGAACAGGTCCTCGATTTCATTCAAAGGCAGGTGATCAAGGACTATGCCGCCCTGATCAATACGGGTGAACAGTACTTCCAGGACGCGGAATACGTGAACACCCTGGTCTCCGATTTTAGCGGCACAGCCGAAGTCCTCGCCGAATCGATTCAAAACATGATGAAGGCGATTGAAGAAATCTCCTGCGCCAACAACGAGTCCGCAGAAAGCACGCAACAGATCGCGGAAAAAGCCACCCTGGTGTTAGAAAAGGCAAACGCCGTCTCCCAGATCGTCTCCTCGACGAGAGACAGCTTCGAAAAAATGACGGTAGTCGTTGGAGAATTCAAGATATAAAGCATCGATCAAAAGATAGGGAATCGAACGGATCGCTTTTCACGCTCGTCTACCATGGACAGCGCGAAAGCGATCTTTTTTCTTCCGTAAATGCTGCAATCGGTCGATTCCTAAAAAGTGATAATCGTTCCGATTAAAAGAGGAGATTGACGTAACAGCAGAGAAAAAAGATAAAAAAACGCAAGTGGCGCTTTTCGCTTGATGAAAGCCGGTGTACCACTCGCGCGAAGGACTAGGACACGGAGCAAGAATGGCAGGAGGTGTCGTAGAATGGGAAGCATTCAAAAAAAGCTCATCACGACGGTGCTCGTCATGTTTTTGATCTCACTCTCCGCGCTGGGGGGGCTGAATTATTGGGAAGCCAAGCAGGTTATCTCAGCCCAAGTGGAGCAAGAGATGGCGGAGATGGCCACCAATGGGGCAAACGACATCGGTGATTGGTTTGAATCGCGCAAGGCGGAGTTGCACATGTTGGCATCAACGCCTGTTTTGGAAAGCGGTGACAAAGCGGCGATAGCGCCAAATTTGGTCAACGCGGACAAGGACAATGACCTGTTTGACGGAGTCGCCTATGCCTCCCCGGACGGCGCGTTAATCACATCCACTGGCGTGACGAGCAGCGTGACCGACCGAGGTTATTTTCAGGAGGCCCTACGAGGAGAGAGCGTTATCTCCGATCCGCTGGTGAATAAGGTGACAAATCGCCTGGTGAGTGTCATTGCTGTACCTGTAAAGGTGGACGGCAGGGTGACAGGCGTCTTGATTGGAAACATCAACATGGAAGACATATCAAAAAGGGTGTTGGCCATCAAGGTAGGGCAGTCGGGCTATGCCCTGGTTGCACAGCGTGACGGCTTGACGATCATTCATCCTGACCCGGAAGTGGCGATGAAAGCCAACCCGTTAACAGACCCGCAAGCCGATCCAGGGCGGAAGGCCATTACGGAACGGCTGATCAATGGGGGTAAGGGGATTGAAATCTTGCAGGCCAAAGGCGTCGAACGATACTACGCCTATGCGCCGGTTCCGGGATTGCGCTGGGCCCTCGCCGTGACGGTGCCTGTGTCGGAAGTGACGGGGCAATTGAGCAGGCTCACCATCATCTCGGTGATCACGACGGTCGTGGTGCTGGTTTTGGCTGGCGCGATCTTTGCCTGGTATGCCCGCCGCATCGCCAAACCGATCCAGATGCTTGAAATGGCGGCGAACCGTATCGCTGCCGGCGAACTCGCTGTGACCAATCTGGAGATCGACACGAACGACGAAATTGGCCGGTTGGGACAGAGTTTCGAGCAAATGGCCCACAATTTGCGCAGCCTGATCGTGAAAGTCAATGGCGCCACCGAGCAAGTGGCGACTTCCGCTGAGCTTCTGACGGCCAGTTCCGATCAATCAGCCCAAGCGGCGCAACACATCGCGAACTCGATCATCACAGTCTCCACGGCCGTCGATGAACAATTGGGCGCGACAAACGAAACGGCTTCTGTTGTGGAGGAGATCTCCGCTAGCATCCAGCAGGTCGCGGCCAATGTGAATCAGGTGTCGATGCAGTCCGGACAGGCTGCCGAAAGAGCGCAAAGGGGCGCACAAGCGGTCTCCAGGGCGGTCAGCCAGATGGGCCGCATCGAAGAGACGGTGAACTCCTCCGCCAAAGTAGTCGCCAAGCTGGGGGAACGCTCAAAAGAGATCGGCCAGATTGTGGACGCCATCTCTGGAATTGCCGGGCAAACAAACCTCCTGGCGCTGAATGCGGCCATCGAGGCGGCGCGAGCCGGTGAGCAGGGCCGAGGGTTCGCCGTGGTGGCTGAGGAGGTGCGCAAACTGGCCGAGCAGTCCCAGGAGGCGGCCCAACAGATCGCCCAGTTGATCGGCGAAATCCAAAGCGATACCGGTAAAGCCGTTTCCGCCATGAACGAAGGCACACAAGTCGTCAAGACGGGCGCCGAGATGGTCAACGACGCCGGCGCCGCCTTCCAAGAAATCGCCAGTTTGGTTACGGACGTATCGGAGCAGGTCAAGGTGACATCTGTGTCCATCCAGGAGATTGCCTCGGGCAGCCAGCAGATCGTCGGTTCGGTGAAACGAATCGACGATCTGAGCCGCAATTCCGCCGGAGAGGCGCAGACCGTATCCGCCGCCGCCGAGGAGCAACTGGCAGCGATCCAGGAGATCACGGCGTCCAGCCACACGCTGGCGAACATGGTGGAAGAGATGAAAGCCGCCATAGGCAAGTTCTCCTTATAAGCAGCGGGGGGATCCATCGGGAGGATCGCCCTTGATGAGAACAGGGTCTGAGCGAATGAGCGTTCAGGCCCTGTTCGTTGAGCGGGAAGAGGCGTGACCGCATCGCGAAGGGTTGAAAAATAAGATCTGGCAACGATATAATTAATGCTAACGTATGTACAAGAAAGGGCTGAACAACGTGGCGCTGGTAAACGAGAATTACCTGAAGCTTCCGGGAAGCTATCTTTTTTCCGAAATCGCCCGGCGAGTGAATCAATTTAAGAAGGACAACCCTGAAGCGGATATCATCCGTTTGGGCATCGGCGATGTCACCCGTCCCCTCGTGCCGGCCGTCGTTGAGGCCATGAAAACAGCCGTCGACGAGATGGGCCGCGCGGAAACCTTCCGTGGCTATGGCCCGGAGCAGGGCTATGATTTCCTCATCCAGCAGATCATCGAAAACGACTACAAACCGCGCGGTGTCACCATCAATATGGACGAGGTCTTCGTCAGCGACGGCTCCAAGTGTGATACAGCCAACTTCCAGGAGATCCTGGGCCTGGGCAACATTATCGCCGTCACCGATCCCGTCTATCCGGTCTACGTGGACAGCAACGTCATGGCCGGACGTTCCGGCATTTACAATGAAAAAGGCCAGTTTGACAACATCGTCTACCTGCCTTGCACAGAAGCCAACGGCATGAAGCCGGAACTGCCGAAGACACGGGTGGATATGATCTACCTCTGTTTCCCCAACAACCCCACCGGTATGACGATGACAAAAGAAGAACTGAAGCAGTGGGTCGACTATGCCCGGGAAAACAAGTCGATCATCCTCTATGACGCCGCCTACGAGGCCTTCATCCAGGAGGCGCACATCCCCCGCAGCATCTATGAGATTGAAGGCGCCCGCGAGGTGGCCGTCGAGTTCCGCAGCTTCTCTAAAACGGCCGGCTTCACCGGCAACCGTTGCGCCTTCACCGTCGTGCCCAAAGAAGTCATGGCCTATGACGGGGCGGGCAAAGCCTACAGCCTCAACAGCCTCTGGCTGCGCCGGCAGACGACCAAGTTCAACGGCGTCTCCTACCCGGTCCAAGCGGCGGCGGCGGCCATTTACACGGAAGCCGGCAAGCAGCAGGTCAAAGAGACCATCCAGTACTACATGGAAAACGCCCGGATCATCCGCGAAGGACTGGTCGAGGCCGGCTACAAGGTCTTCGGCGGCGTCAACGCCCCCTACATCTGGCTGAAGACGCCGGACAACATGAGCTCCTGGGATTTCTTCGACAAGCTGATCCGCGTGGCCAACGTGGTCGGCACGCCCGGCGCCGGCTTTGGCGCCAGCGGCGAAGGCTATTTCCGTTTGACCGCCTTCGGCACCCGGGAAAACACGGTCAAGGCGCTGGAACGCATCCGCACCCGGATGTAAGCCGGTTCTGACAGCAGACCAACGGAGCCGTAGAATTACAAAATGAGCGAATAGCGCAGTAGCGCAAACCGGTAGAATAAACGAATCAACGCAAGAAGCGACAAGAGGGAAATGACATCCTCTTGTCGCTTCTTACTTTGTTCTTCCGTCGGCAGGCTCGGCCCGGAGGCGGAATCAGCTTGTTTGGCGATGAGTAGAAACAAACCATTCGATCAACCGCTTGGCGATGCTGAAGCTCGCCGGCAGCGGCGGCAGGTTGTCGACAGAAAACCAGTCTGCTTCGATAATCTCCCTAGGATCGATGGTGATCTCGCCGGAGGCGTATTGGGCCGTAAAACCGACCATGAGCGAATCGGGAAAGGGCCAGGGCTGGCTGCCGAAGTATTGGATCCGGTCGACCTCGATGCCGACTTCCTCTCTGACCTCCCGCCGCACGCACTCTTCCAGCGTCTCCCCCGGTTCGACGAAACCGGCGATCACTGTGTGCCAAGAGACCGCTGGAACCCGATGGGGGCGCGCCAGCAAGAGTTGATCGCCTCGCGTGACGGCGACGATGATGGCGGGAGAGATCCGGGGATAGACGAGGTGTCCGCAGCGTTCGCACTGCAGCGCCATCTCCTGGGAAGACATCTGGAGGCGGCTTGCGCAGCAGCCGCAAAAGTGATTCTTTTTCAGCCATGTCCAGATATGGAGCGCCCGGATCGCCGTCCAGAAGAGGCTGTCCGCAATCTGCCCGTAGAGCCGCCGCAGGTCGATAAAGGCGTAGCCCCTTGGCGGCGCCCCATCAGCCAGGGTGGCCACGTAACAATCGGATCGGCAGGTCAGCCCGATGGGGCACGCACCGGTCAGTTCCGCCGTTATCGCGTCCATATCCCCTTGGGAAGGGATAACCACGGAACCCGCCACATCCTTGATGAGCAACTTTCCGTCAAAAAAGATAAACCAGTACGGTGTATTCACTGAATCGTAAGATAGGCCGGCGCCTGTCCGACTCTCCATCCTATCGCCGCCTTCGCCGGATTGATGGTACTATCGATGGACATCTGCCATGTCGCATATGAAAACAAACAAACCAGTTATAAGCCATCAATGGAAATAACGGTGCATATCTGTTGCCGAAAAGCGGCAAGGGACTTATTTCCGGTATACGATCCCTTCCGCTACGGCGACGAAATCATCCTCCTCGTCCCGGACCTCGATCCGGTAAAAGCCCACCTTGCGCGTTTTCTTTTCCTCCCTGGCGACAGCGGTGAGGGTTTGGCCTTCGAAAGTGGCTTTCATATAGCTGATATTGACGTTCAACCCGAGCGCCGTCGGGCCGTGGATGTTGCTGGCCGCCGCAAAGACGATATCGGCGAGGGTAAAGATCGTACCGCCGTGGGTGACGCCTTTTCCATTCAGAAGCGGCGGAGTGATCCGCAGGCTCGCTTTGGCGTAACCGGGCGCCACTTCGTCGAGGGAGATGCCCAGGTGCCGGGCCAAGGCGTCTCGTTCCATGAAGAACTGACGATACAGGGAGGGGTCTTGTGGCCCAACTGAATCCATGATCGCGTACCATCCCTTCCTTTTGCTTGCTTATAACCATACCGCTGTGATATACAAAAGTAAAGGCATCGCCGGGCGAAACGCCCATGGGCGAGTGCCCTGCAGGAACCGCCGTGGCCTGTGACCATAGAAACGCCTGCGATGAGAAAACTACAAAAGACAGGAGCGCTGACATGAAAAATCTGCTGAACATCCTGCTCAGCTGTCTGCTCACCGGCGCGGGGATCATCTTGCTCCGGCATGCCCACCTGGTGACCGGTGGGACACCGGGGCTCGCCTTAAGCCTCTCCTACCTCTTTGGAGCGTCTTTTTCCGTCGTCTATCTCGCCATCAACATCCCCTTCTACCTCCTCTCGATCCGGTACATGGGCCGGAGCTTCACCCTGAAGACCCTCTTGGCCTCCCTGCTGCTGTCGGGGATCACCGCCGTTGATCGCCTGCTGCCGGATTTCTTGCTCCCCGATTGGGCCGGCGCGCTCTTGGGCGGCGTTCTTGTGGGCATCGGGCTGTCCTACCTCTTTATCAACGGCTCCTCCCTGGGCGGGGTGAATATCCTTGTCGTCTTCTTCCATCAACGCTTCGGCTGGGATCCGGGCAAAAGCACCTTTGTCATGGACTCCTTGGTCGTCCTCTCGAGCCTCTATTCGGTGGGATTGCTGAAAGGCCTCTTCTCCATCCTTTCGGTCGTCATCCTGTCTTTTATCATCAGCCGCGCCAAGGGGCGGATCGTCCTCCGCCGCCGCCAGGAGATCCTGGGGGAGACGGCCTCGCCGCCGGTTTCATGATCATCTCGCCCGATGGCTGCAACGCCTGTCAACCGCCGTTGCAACGGCCATTGATCGCCGTTGCGGCGACGCGTCGGATCGCCTTCGTCGTCTGCGCAACGCTTCGGCGGCGCAGCGGCGTTTTTTTATGGGGATAATGGCGTCAACGGAGGGAAACGTATCAATAGCCGTGAGGACGCTGGAAAAATTGACAACTTCTTCAGCCGGTTTTATACTAAAAATATCTATCACAACATCGCGCAGGGGGGTCACTATGAAAAAGACGGTCATCCTCAACCTGGCAAAACTGAACTATGACAACAAGATCGACCTGTCTCCGATCTCGGCGCTGACCGCGGTCACCGCCTATGACGACAGCAGTCCGGCGGAGATCATCGAACGGTTGCAGGGTCAGGACATTGCCGTTACGAAGGAACTGCCTGTGGGAAGAGACCTCATCGAACAATTTCCCCCTTCGGTCAAGCTGATCTGTGAAGCCGGCACCGGGTTTAACAACATCGATCTCGCCGCGGCCCGGGAGAAGGGCATCACCGTGTGCAACGTCCCCGGCTACAGCACGGAGGGCGTGGCCCATCTGGCGATCACCTTTATGTTGAATCATAGCGCCTCCCTGACGCGCCAGCAGATCATGCTCCGGGAGAAGAATTTCGTCAATTTCACCGATCACCTGACGGTTCCGCACGTTGAGGTGAATGGCAAGACCCTCGGCGTGGTCGGCGGCGGCGCTATCGGCCGTGAAGTGATGAAGGTGGCTGTGGCGCTGGAGATGAACATCCTCGTCTACGACCCCATGCCGCGCGATTGGGGGAACGCCAAGATTCATTCCGCCAGCCTGGAGGATCTGCTCCGGAAGAGCGATTTCGTCACCCTTCACTGCCCGCTGACGCCGGAAACGCGGCACCTGATCAACCGGGAGCGGCTGAGCCTGATGAAGCCGTCGGCCTATCTCATCAACACCTCACGGGGGCCGCTCGTCAAGGAGGCCGACCTGGTCGAAGCCTTGCGGCAAAGCCAAATCGCCGGCGCGGCCCTGGATGTGCACGAGGTGGAGCCGCTGTCGGCGGACAGCCCCTTGTTCAATCTGGAGAACGCAGTTCTCACGCCCCATATCGGCTGGCAGCGCTTGGAGTCGCGACAGCGGCTGTTTGCGTTGATGGCCGGCAACATTGAGGCCTATTTGAACGGTGCGCCGAGAAACGTAGTAAGCTAGAAGCTAAACTGCAGCCCGGGACATAGGAAAGAGCCGTCTCTGCATGAAGACAGAGGCGGCTCTTTTTTGGCGCCCTCGAGGCGGCCTGTAACGGAACCGTCAGATCTTGAATTCGCCGACAACCCGGGTCATTTTATCGAAGCTGTCTCTCGTCGAGGTGACCATTTCCGATAGGGCCGTTGCCTTTTCCAAGACACTGCTCGCTTTCTCGGCGATATGTTGGGTGCCGCTGGCGGACTCGTTATTGGCGTGAGAGATCTCGTCGATCGCTTTCATGATGCTGTGAATCGATTCGGACAGGCCTTCGGCGGTGGTGTGGAAGTCGGAGACAAGGGTGTTCACGTATTCCGCGTCCTGGTAGTAGCGCTCTCCCGTTTCCACCAGTGACGTATAATCGCCGATCACCTGGCGTTCGATGAAAGCGAGAACCTGCTCGGCGCTGAAGGAGAGGTTGTCCACAGAAGCGATCACCCGCTGGGCCACCTCTTGAATCTGTGTTGCCGAATGCTTTGATTCTTCGGCGAGCTTGCGGATTTCATCGGCGACGACGGAGAAGCCTCGTCCGGCTTCCCCGGCGCGGGCCGCTTCGATGGCGGCGTTTAGAGCCAGCAGATTCGTCTGCGCGGTGATCTGCAAGATGGAATCGGAAAGCACGCGGATCTGTTCAATGGCCTTGGATTGTTCGATGGCAGCGCGTAACTTTGACTCTACCTCCATATGGGTCGCATGGGCGAATTGTTGCGACTGGCGGGCCTTCGCTTTCAGATGTTCCGCTCGCTGGCGGATGGCGAAGACCGTCTCCGCGCCATCCTGCGCTTTTTGCGACATGGATAAAACAGATTTCTCGATGGCGGTGGAGGTGGCGTTCAGTTCCTCTGTGGCCGCAGCGGTTTCTTCCATGCCGGCGGACAGTTCTTCCGTCGCCGCCGAGATATCGGCGATCTCGCCGTTCAAGGATGACATGTTGCGCTGCGCCGAATTCACCATGGTCGATGATGTGGTCGCTTCGTCAACGACGCTGCCGATGATTTTTTTAACGGCGCCCTGCATCGCGTCGAGAGAATGGGCCAAATCACCGATCTCGTCGGAACGTTGAAAGAAATCGCCAGGGACACGTTGTGAAAAGTCGCCCTGGGCAAGCAATCCAATGTGCTTGATGGCTTGATAAATCGGTTTCACCAGGGTCGATACGGCGAAGTAGACAAGGCCAACCCCGATCAGGATCAAGACGGCGGAAACGATGACGATCTCGACCGTCAACTCGTTGACGCTGTGGAAGACCTCCGCCTTCGGCGCTGTGATCGCGATCGACCAACCGGTTGTCTTGACGGGTCCATAGCCCATGAATTTGGTGACTCCGTTGAACTCATAACTGCCAGCGCCAGCCTTTCCGGCCACCATTTCCCGTTCCAGGTCTACCAGTAAAGCCAGCTTGGGATCTTGCTTGATGTTTTCAAAGTCGTTATTCATCGAAGTGACGAGTTCTTTGTTGCTATGGGCGATGGTGGTGCCAGCCTTGCTGAGCATATAGGCTTTTCCCGTATCGCCGAAGTGGATCCCATTTGTGATGTCGGAGAGCTTATTGCCATCGTACAGGGCGATGAGCACCGCGACGACGCGATCGTTGTCCTTGATCGGGACGGCAAAGGACACGACCAGGGACTGGTCTTCCTTGCTGATGAGCGGATCGGAAACGGCGTTCGCGCCGGACAGAGCCGTTTTAAAGTATGCCCTGTCTCCAATTTGGCTCTCTTTTCCATTGGTTGAAAGGGAATTACCACTTGGATCGCTAAGCGCCATCATCTTGAAGCCGGAGCGTTTCGTTTCTGCCTTGAGGAGAGCCAGTTTGCTCTCACGCGGGGTGTTTTGACTTTTCATGAGATCCAGTGATGCGATCGCTTCCAGGGCGTTGAAGTTGCTTTGGATTTCTTTGTCGATGATCGTGGCCGCTAACTCGGCCATATCGGCCAGTGATTCCGATGTGTCTTTAGTCAGCGCCGATGAGAAGTTATAAAAAGAGATGAACGAAAGACTCACACAAACTACGAGTAAGATGGAGCCGACGAGGCTGAGCATTTTTACCCGTATACTATTAAATATATGCATATTGGTATCCACCTTTGTCTTGAATGCTTTTTAGGTAGCCGCTTCTTTCAAACCCGATATAATTCAAAATCATTTGGGCAACTGTTTGGTAGACACATCGTTGTTATATTGCCTACGTTTTTAAGTGGTGGCAAGTTATTGTCGCAAAGGTGGTTTTAGTAGGCCGATGATGCAGTGAAGGCGCCCACACATCTTCTGTCACGGCAACAGGGACTGAGTTTTCTGATTATTCTTCGCCTCTTATTGTGATAATCGGCAGAAATTATGACGTCATTGGCATCGCTCCCCCCATCATTCCCCTCAAGGCGTCTAAAATCCCGGCGAAGCTTTCTCTGGCAAGCGATTGTCTATTTATGGAAGGCTTTGCCGAGAATATTCTAATTTTATTATACATTCGATTGTATAATAAAAGCAAATTTGTACTGCCTGCAAATGAAAGCATATCGTTGTATTGGAAAAGTATTTTAATATAAAGCCAGGCGAATGTTTTTCCTATTGAAGGGTAAGGCATCGATGTCTTAAAATTTATTCTGTTTATATTTATGGAAAGGAAGTGTCAAAGAAAATAGACTGAGCTGTTTAGGTAAAAAAATTATTAATACAATCCAATGATATAATCAAGGGTTTGACTGTAGCGAGGTTTTGGCGGCTCGGTTCAGGTATCGGAAGTATATTTAAATTTTAAATATAAGAAGCAGTTTTTATTTATTAACATAGCTGTATTTGCGAAATAAAATATGTTTACACAAGCATATTTGTAAAATTTTTTAATTTTTTTCAAAATGAAAGAAGGGATTTTGCGCGAACTTGTCAAATTAACTAAATCAAGTGAATGTGGCATCAAATGCAATAACTTGCGAGGAGGGCTTTTCATGAACGCCTACGTGGGCACGGTGCTGCGCATCAATCTGTCGGAACAGACCTTAAAGCGGGAATCCCTGGACGTGGAAGTGGCGAAGAAGTTTATCGGAGGCCGTGGACTGGGAAGTTATCTGCTGTCACAAGAGATTGACCCCACGATTGACGCATTGAGCCCGGAAAACAAGGTGTTCATCACGACGGGGCCCTTGACCGGCACGAATGTTCCTACGGGCGGCCGGTACATGGTGATCACCAAGTCGCCGCTGACCGGCACGATCGCCTGCTCCAACTCGGGCGGTTTTTGGGGACCGGAACTGAAGAACGCCGGCTATGACATCGTCATCCTGGAAGGCAAGTCGGACAAGCCCGTCTATATCAGCATTCAAGATGACAAGGTGGAGATCCGCGACGCCGCCCACCTCTGGGGCATGAAGGTGAACGAGACGACGGACGCGCTGCTGGAAGAGGCGGGCGATCCGAAAGCCCGCGTCCTCTGCATCGGACCGGCCGGGGAAAACCTATCACCCATGGGAGCGGTGATGAATGACCGTTTCCGCGCCGCCGGTCGCTCGGGCGTGGGCGCTGTCGTCGGCTCGAAAAACGTGAAAGCCATCGTTGTCCGTGGAACCGGCAAGGTGCAATTGGCCGATCCGGAGCGGATGAAGGGCATCCTGAAGGGCGTCATGCAGAAGATCCGCGAAAACGGCGTCACCGGCCAGGGCCTGCCCGCCTATGGCACAGCCGTTCTCGTCAACATCATCAACGAGAGCGGCGTCTTGCCGACGCGCAACTTCCAAACGGGCGTCTTCGCCGATGCGGAAGCCATCTCCGGCGAGACAATGGCCGAGAAGTACCTGGTCAAAAAGGATCCCTGTTACCGCTGTCCCATCGCCTGCGGCCGCTACACCAAGGCCGACGATATGGAAGGCGGCGGGCCGGAGTATGAGACCGTCTGGTGCTACGGCTCTGACTGCGGCGTCAACGATATGAAGGCGATCATCAAGGCCAACCACCTCTGCAACGAGTACGGCCTGGACACCATCTCCGCCGGCTCCACCATCGCCTGCGCCATGGAACTTTTTGAAAAGGGCTATATCAAGGCGGAGGAAGTGGACGGACCGGAACTGGTCTGGGGCAACGCCGAGGCAGTCGTGGAGTGGACGCGGAAGATGGGCGCCGCCGAAGGCTTTGGGGCCAAGCTGGCCCTCGGCTCCTACCGTCTGGCCGATTCCTACGGCGTGCCTGAGTATTCGATGACCGTCAAGAAGCAGGAACTGCCGGCCTATGACCCGCGGGGCATCCAGGGCCATGGTGTCCAGTACGCCACGTCCAACCGGGGCGGCTGCCATGTCCGCGGCTACCTCATCTCACCGGAGATCCTGGGGCTGCCGGAAAAATTGGATCGCTTCTCCCTGGAAGGCAAGCCGCTCTGGGCGAAGATCTTCCAGGATCTGACGGCCTCCATCGACGCCTCGGGGATGTGCCTGTTCACCTCCTTTGCCCTCGGCGCCGGCGACTACGCCGACATGTTGAGCGCGGCCATGGGCGTCGAATGGACGGCTGACGAGGTGCTGGTCGCTGGCGACCGCATCTACAACCTGGAGCGCCTCTTCAATATGCAGGCCGGGTTGACCAAGGCCGATGACACGCTGCCGAAGCGCTTGTTGGAAGAGCCGCTGCCAGATGGCCCCTCCAAGGGCTGGGTGCACAAGCTGGATGAATTGCTGCCCCTGTACTATGAGGTTCGCGGTTGGGACGCCGACGGTGTGCCGACGAAGGAAAAGCTGCAAGGGTTGGGTCTGGAATAAAGAGAACCACGGCAGCGCGGCCCGACATGACGAGAGTGATGTCGCGATCGTGATGTTACGACAGGAACATGACGGCAAAAAAAAGCAACCCCCCTGTGCCCGCAAGCAATGCGGAGGGCGCAGGGGGGTTGTTTGTCACATGCCGCACTCTTCGATGAGTTTCTTGGCCTCCACATACATGGCGATGCCGGCGGCCACTTTCTTGGCCTCTTTCATGGCCAGGACGACGGTGGCCGGTTCGTGGACCACGTCGCCGCCGGCGAAGACGCCCCGGCGGGTCGTCATGCCATAGGGCCGCTCACGGGTGATCACGTAGCCGTTGGGGTCGACCTCGATGCCGCCGGCCGAGGAGATGATCCGTGCGGCGGGGCGTTGGCCGATGGCGAGGATGATCTTGTCGGCCGTCAGGGTGTCCTTCTCGCCCGTCGGGACGAGCCGGTTGGTCTCGTCGAGGGCCATGGTCTCCAGTTCGATGGCGGTCACTTTCTCATCGCCGAAGAAGCCGGCCGGCGATGACATCCAGCGGAAGGTGACGCCTTCCGCCCGGGCGTGCTCGAATTCGCTGCGCAGCGCCGTGATCTCCGACTCGCCGCGGCGGTGGACGACGGTCACGCCGGAAGCGCCGAGCCGCAAGGCGGTGCGGGCGGCGTCCATGGCCACGTTGCCGGCGCCGATGATGAAGACCTTGTCGCCGATGGAGACGGGGATCTCGCGGGGGCTGATCTTGCCGCTGTTGGCCAGGGCGACGATGCGCAGGAAGTAGGAGGCCTGTACGACGCCGGCCAGGTCGTTGCCGGGGATGTCGAGCCGCTTGGGCAGGGCTGTGCCGGTGCCGATGAAGACCGCGTCAAAACCCTCCTGTAGCATCTGATCGATGGTGATGTCCTGGCCGACAAGCACGCGGTTGCGGAAGGTGACGCCGAGGCGCTCCATCTTGTGGATCTCGCGGCGGACGACGTCCTTGTTCAAGCGGAAATCGGGGATGCCGTAGATCAGGACGCCGCCGGGCTCCTCCTGGGCGTCGAAGACGGTCACCTCGAAGCACTGTTTCGCCAAGTCGCCGGCGACGGTCAGGCCGGCCGGGCCGGCACCGATGACGGCCACTTTGCCCTTGTCCTTTTTCTGGACGGGGCAGGCTTCCGATTGGGTGATCTCCATCTCGGCGTCGAAGTCGGCGATAAAGCGCTCCAGCTTGCCGATCTTGATCCCTTCGCCCTTTTTGTTAAGAACGCAGCGGCTCTCGCACTGCTGCTCATGGGGGCAGACACGGCCGCAGACGGCAGGCAGGTTGCTGCGGCGGGCGATGATGGCGCTCGCTTCGCCGATGTTGCCGTTGGCCAGGGCTTTGATGAACTGGGGGATATCGTTTTCGACGGGGCAGCCGGCGCGGCAATGGGGTTTGGCGCAGTCGAGGCAGCGTTTGGCCTCGGCGATGGCTTGGCGCGGCGTGAATCCCTTGTCGATCTCTTCGAAGGAGAGGTCGACGGCGTCGAAGTCGCTCTTTTTATCGATAATCATGACGCATCACCTGTTTGTGTAAAATTGAGGCACCGTGGCTGGAAAAACTAATTCCATATCGACGGGAGGAATCCTTCCGGCCGCCCCTCGCTTTGGACAAAGTTTTTCCACCACCGGGACCTTTGATAAGGCGAAGGCCGTTGTCGATAAAAAGGCTGCGCCTTTCCCAGCGTTAGTACTCGGGAAAGGCGCAGCCCGGACGGCGAATCTTTTGAATCAAAGGATGGGAATCGTTGAGGTACGTCAAAGCAATGGCGGTCGCGCGATCAAAACCGGCAAAAAATCAGGTCGTCAGGGAATCTGGGGCGGCTCGACGACAATGTCAGGGCCGCTCAGCGCGTTCAGGAAGGCGACGAGGGCCGCTTTCTCCTCGCCGGTCAGGTGCAGGGGAACGAAGTCTTCTGAGACGAACATATTCGTGTGGATCGCTTTGTCGTAATGGTCGATGACCTCTTCCAGTGTGGCCTGGCTGCCGTCATGCATATAGGGCGCTGTTTTGGCCACGTCACGCAACTGGGGGGTGCGGAAGGCGCCTCGCTCGCTGGCGATGCCGGTGACGGCGAAGCGGCCCAGATCGTCGCCTTCGACAGAGAGGTTGTCATAGCCGTGATCGGTGAAGGCGGGGGCGGTGTGGCAGGTGGTGCAGCGGCCCTTGCGGGCGAAGAGTTCCATGCCCCATTTTTGCTGCTGTGTCATGGCGTTGTCGTCGCCAGCCATGAACCGGTCAAAAGGGGTGTCCTTTTGAAGGATCGTCCGTTCAAAGCTGGCCAGGGCTTTGCCGATGTTTTGCGGGGTGATCTCTTCGCCGAAGGCGTCCTGGAAGGCCTGGACGTATTCGGGGACAGCCTTCAGTTCGGCCACCAGTTCCTTCAGATCCTGCTTCATCTCGATGGGGTTTTGGATGGGCTTTAGGGCCTGCTCCTCCAGGGAGAAGACGCTGCCGTCTTGCATCAGTTCCTTGTAGTAAGCGGCATTGATGATCGACGGGGTGTTCCGGACGCCTTTTTGGCCGTTGATGCCCTCGGCGACGCGCTTGCCGTCGGTAAAGGCCTTTTGGGGGTCATGGCAGGTGGCGCAACTGATGGTGTTGTTGGCAGAGAGACGGCGGTCAAAGTAGAGCTTTTTGCCGAGTTCCACTTTTTCCGGCGTCATCTCATTCATGACCGGTACGGGGACGGGGCCCATATCGGCAAAAAACTGGTACTCGAAGCGCAGATAGGCTTCTGGCGTGGAGGTTGGTTGGCCCTGCGTCCCCCCAGCGGGGGCGGCCAGGGAGGAACTGATGAACAGGAAGAACAGGAGCAGGGCAACGCCTGTCGTCATCAGGGTTCCTTTGATGATGGGCACAGTGTATTTCATGGGTTTGCAGGAAGACCCCCTTTGACTGAGATGCTTGGACGCCGGTTGCGATCCGGTGCGGTCTATTTGCTTGTATTTACCATCGAGGTGAGGGAGGGAAGCCCCTGGATATAGCCGACACCGCCGCTTTTTAAGATGCCGTAGGGGGAGGCGGCGAGGGCGTTCATCAACGCCTGCGGGTCGACAGCGGTGATCTTTTTCTTGGCCACCTCATCGCCGGGGTGCTGGAAGTTGCTCATGATGTAGGCGAAGCCGTTGCGGTCATTGGCGAAGGAGAGGCCGGTGGCTTCCGCGCCGGCGGGGACGGAGAGGATGCGGCTCAGGGCGCCCGTATCGATGTTGTAGGCCCAGACGTAGTTGTTCACATGGAGGCTGCTGTCTTCACCGATGAAGAGGGTGCGCAGTTCCTCCGAATAGCTCAGGTTGTCGGGGCTGGCGATCTTGTCCACATTGGCCGTGTTGCCGTAGGCGTCAGCTTCTTTGAGGTCTTCGCCGATGATGAGACCGGCGATGGAGGCGCCCACATAGGCGCTGGGGATGGCGTTTCCGGCGAGGTCTTGCTGGCTGCCGGTCAGTTTCATGGCATAGGTGACGCCGGATTTGCGTTTGGGCAGTTGGATGTGATCGGTCGGGTCTTCGCCCTTGCTGTCCTTTTCCATGCCTTTGCTCTGGTCGGAGATGGCCACGTAGAGCACCTTGTCTTTTTTGTTGATGGCGAGGCCCTCCATCTTGTTCCACTCAGAGGTGGCGCCGAGGATGGCCCCGAAACGGCGCGGCTCCAGGAAGGCCGCTGCCTTTTCCATGCCGGGCTTGACCTTCAGGTATTCGACGCGTTTGTATTCCGAGCGTTCGCTGGAGTACTGTTTGACGGCCGTAAAGCCCTCTTGGGGTTCGCTGGCCGTTTCGAAGATGTCGCTGAATTTGACGCCCTTGTCGATCAGGGTCCGGACCTCGCTGTCGGTGGCGTGGCCGAGTTTGATCCAGGTCAGGTTGCCAGAACCGCCGTTTTCCGTGCCGGTCTGGGTGAAACGGGCGGCGTAAAGGGCGCCGGAGGTGAGGTCTTTTTCTTTGTCGGCGACGTACATGAACAGCATGGTGTAGTCGCCGTCATCGCCGAAGAAGGCGGTGCGGTTGTCGGGCATGACGACCATCAATTCATTGGAACGGCGGCCTAAGCTGTAGTGTTTGACCACCTTGGCCTTGCCGTCGGCGCTGACGGTCACTTCGGAGGGGAAGCCGTATAAGTAAGGATTGGCTTTTGATTCGACGCCGAAGTAGAGGCGGGCGAACTCGCGGGTGTTATTGCGGTCGAACTCACCCTTGTGGATGCGGTTCGCCTTTTCATCGGCCGGCAGGTTTTCTTCCAGTTCAAACTGGCGGGCGTCGGGCTCATATTCCTCGGAACTGAGGTGGCTGTTCCAGGGCGAGAGGGAGCCGTTGCAGGGCACCCAGATGCCGTCGATGGAAGAGACATCGATCTTATCCGCCTTGGCGACCTTCAGTTCGCCCGTCTTCTTGTCCTGGTCCAGCTTGCTCAGGACCATGGAGGCGGGGATGCGCCGCCAGGCGTCATGGCCGGTGCTGTCGACTGAGGTGTATTCCAGGTGGGTGACCAGGTAGAGGTTTTTGTCAATGGGCTGGAGGAGGCTGTTGGCGTCGGGGCAGTCCGATACGTAGGTGACAGGCAGATCGGTGACGCTTTTATCGGTGATCGGGTTTCCTTTCACATCAAGGGGTGTGCCGGCGGCGATCTTTTTTCCCTTCAGGGAGATCAAGCCGTCGGAGGTCTTGTACAGCTCCTTATAGGAGAGGGGAAAGGTTTTTTTGGCGCCGCCGGCATAGGTGACCTCCACGGAAGCGGTGGAGTAGGGCTTGGCCATCTCTTCGACGGTCGTCGGCGCCGGCATTCCTTTGAACTGAACCGATTGGATGGCCGGTGTTGCCGCAACCGCCGGTGTGACCGCCGGGAGCATTAGCCCTGCCGTCAAGGCCAGGGACAGAAACTTATTGCCCATGCGAATCCTCCTGAACATGATAATAGGAATGAGAATGATGACGAGTAACAGGTTAATTGAACAAAAATCATGTTAAAAAGGAATTATGTGGAGTTTATCTTTCGGTAAAAAGTGAGGAGCGTCCTGGGCGGTCACATTCACGTGCAGTGAACCTCCCAGGGCGCTCCTTTGTCTCTGTCGCCCATCCCTATCCACGGCGAGGGGACGTGGCATGGTGTTGTGCTGTTCGTTGCAATCACATTAAGAGTTTGCTCTCTCATGGGCAAAGCCGGCGGTTAAGCGAGAAGTAGGGTATACTTTAAAGTGAGCAAACGTCTTCGCGATGACATAAGGGGGTTGCCATGAGTACCACTGGATTTACTGCCTCTCCCGCGACCGATTCTCCCGCGACGGAATGGGGAGACCTAGCGGAGCGGATGCGTTTGTTGAGTGAGCGCAGCCAGCGATTCAGTCAACAGATTCCCCAGGTGCAGTCGAACATCCGCAAAGCCCAAGAGAGCATGGCTGTCACTCGCAACGCCTGGGCGGAGATCTGCCGGGAGGTCAGCAGCCAGACGGGGCTCCTGGCCGCGACACTGGTCACGCTCAACGACATCAGCCTCATCGGTTCTCGAACCGACCGGTCCAGCTTCGGACTGGGAGTTGCCCCGGCAATGCGGGGGCGCGTGGTGAACGGGTAACGGTTGGTCAGAGGTCCAATGTTCTATGTTCAATGTCTAACGGTCCGATGTCTGATGTCCGATGTTCAATGTCTTTGCTTCAACGCCATTCGCTTTCACACAGGAAATCAGATGAAGGAATGTCTGCCTTGATACTGTAAGTTGCCGGCCCGTGTCGGCAGCTTTTTTATTGTTCCTGTCGTTGCAATGTGTCGGCTTGCCGCGCCGGCATCGACGGCAGGAGCGTTTGGAGGACCTTCCAGTTGACGAGCAGCACGCCGGAGAGCACCGAGATAAGGCCGATGAAGGTGTAGGCGGTCAGGCTTTCCCCGGCCCACCAAAATCCGACGAACTGGGCGATGATCGGCGAGACATAGGTCCAGGTGGACGGGAAGAGGGGGTTCGTCGCCCGGACAAGCCAGTAATAGGTCCCATGACCGATGAGGGAGCCGAAGACGGTGAGGTAGACCCATGCCCCCAGGATCTCCCTGTTCCACGGTTGCCCCTGGCCGTGCTCAAAGAGGGCCGATAAAAGGAGCAACAGGAGGCCGCCGGCGATCATCTGGGCGGCATTGAACAGGTAGGGATTGACGCCGCTGCTGAGGGCGGCCTTGGAGCGGACGGCCCCCATCGCGTAGGTCCCTTGGGCCAGCAGGATGGCGATGACGGCGATCAGCGCCAGCGTGCCGGTGGTTCCCCCTTGCAGGGTCGGGTAGACGGCGATGCCAACGCCGGCGAGACCGAGAACCAGGCCGAACAGCTTGGCGGGGGTGAAAACGGCGTTGCCGGAACCGGCGCGACCTTTTCGTTGCACCTGTTCGACCAGGCTGACTTTGAGCGGAGCCGTGGCGGCCAGCAGGGCGGCGAGCCCGGAGGTGATGTACTGCTCTCCCCAGTAGAGGGAGGCGAAGAGCATGCCGGTCATGGTGACGCCCACGTAGGTGGCATCCTGCCACTGCTGTCGTGACAGGGTGGCGCCTGCCTTCCAGCGGAAAAAGGCGAAGACGGCGAGGCCGGCCAGGAGGAAGCGCATGCCGGCGAAGAAAAAGGGCTGAACCCCGGCCCCCAGGCCGACTTTGATGGCGAGAAAGGTGGTCCCGAAAATGGCGCACATGAGCGCGTAGGCTCCGAGCATGTTCTCCTCATCCCCTTGCTGTATCGATAACACTTCGGTAAGATAGCCTTATCAAAGCATTGTCTTCCCATAACAGTCAACGGATGAGTAGAACAGTTGGGGGCCTGTCTGATGAAGATTGATCTGGACCGCAGCAAAGAGCCGTCCTTGCGGGAGCAAATCTGCGCCGGGATCGCCGAGCGTATCCGTTCGGGGTTGCTGCAACCGGGGGAGCAACTGCCCTCTGTCCGGCAACTGGCCCAGGACCTCGGGGTGAGCCTGATGACGGCGGTGCAGGCCTATGGGCTGTTGGAAAAACGGGGGCTCGTCGAGTCGGTTCAGGGCAGGGGCACCTTTGTCCGCGAGCGGGCGATAGCGACGGAGGCCTCGGGCGATCCCTTCGGGTGGCAACTGGCGATCGGCGATTACCTCCCCCGGGCGAGTTTTTGGAGCCAGAGCGCCGTCCGCTTGCCGCCGGAGATCCTCGATCTGGCCACCGCCTCGATCCATCACTCCCTGTTGCCGCTGCCCCTTCTGGAGGCCTCTATTCAGAGCGCCCTCAAACAAGCGCCCCAATCGTTGGGGCGGTATGCGCCTTTTCAGGGCGATCCCGAGTTTTTGGCGGTGGTGGCCGGCTACTTGCAGCGGCAGGGGCTTTCTCTCTCGACGCACCAGTTGATCATCACTAACGGCACCCAGCAGGGGATCGATCTCTTCGCGCGCACTTTTTTGGGGCCCAACGATGTGCTGGCGATGGAGGCGCCGGCGTTTTCCGGCGCTATCGACGCCTTCCGGTTGAGTCATGGCCATATCGTGCCGGTGCCTGTCGACCGGGAGGGCATCCGGCTGGAGATCTTGGAAGACCTGTCGTTGCAGATGCGGATCAAAGCCATCTACGTAGTGCCGACTTACCAGAACCCGACGGGCAGCGTCATGTCCCTCCAACGGCGCAAGGCGTTGATCGATTTTGCCGTAGCGGCGGGGGCGCTGATCCTCGAAGATGAGCCCCACCGCGAGTTGACGCTGGCGGACAAAGGAACAGGGCGGTTGCCGCCGCCCTTGAAGGCCCTCGATCCGGACGGCCGGGTGGTCTATCTGAAGGGATTCAGCAAGTTTCTTTTCCCTGGCTTGCGCTTGGGCGTGCTGGCCGCTGACGGCGCTTTGTACCGGCGGCTCCTGGCGGCCAAATCGATCGTCGACCTGGGCTCCCCCTTGTGGCTGCAAAAGGCGCTGGTTCCTTTTTTTCAAAATCCCCAACTTCCCCGGTACATCGACCGGCTCAACAGCATCCTGCTGCAGCGCAGCCGACAGGTGGCCGACACGCTGTCCCGGCGACTCAGCCCGGCCATCCGCTGGCAGCGGCCCCAAGGGGGCATGCACCTGTGGGTGACGCTGCCCCCTTTTTTGGATGCCGACAGCCTGCTTCCCGAGGCGCACCGGCGCGGCATTCACTTTCTGCCGGGTTCCATCTTTTACCCAGGGGAACCGGAGTCCAACCACCTCCGGATCTGTTGGACGAACCTCGCCGACGCGGAGTTGCCGGGGGCGCTGGAGTGTCTCTGCGATGTGCTCAATGAGGCGGTCCGGTGAATGGCGCCTGCGGACCTCCCGTTCAATGAGTGGGTGGGCTTGGCGGGGCGTGTTGTGGCTTGCCACCGACTTTTGGTCCGCGGCCCTGTCCGCCGATGCCGCTACCGCCGGCCGGGGCGGCAGCGAAGTGACGACCGCTGAAGTGGCCCCCGCCTTTTCCGGCGAAGCGACCGCCGCCTCGGGCATAACGACCGCCGCCAGGGCTACTGCCGGGGCCGCCCCCAGCGGCGCCGGTTGTCCGCCCGGCGGCCTTGCTGAGCGTCCCTGCGCCGCTGCTTTTGTCGCGGCGGCCCCCGGCGTCGCCATAAGCGCCGCGGTGGGCGCCGCCCGGCGATTGGCGTTGACCGCCGCGGAAGTCGCCGTCCCGGAAGTTGCCGCCGCCAAAGCGCTGTTTCTGGCGGGGGTAGCCAGTGCCCGCTTTGGATTTGAAGGGCGCTTTGAAGCCCTTGCGGACGCGGAGCGGCGCTTCCGGGGTGAGACGGATCTCGACGTCTTTCGTCGTCTTTGTCATCAGTTTCAAGGCGGCGGCCAGCAGCGTCACAGAATCTTCCCTGTCGAGGAGTTCTTCGGCGCGGCTCCGATAGGCGTCGATCTTGCCCTCTTCGACGACCCGCAGCAGTTTGTCCATGGCCATGCTCTGCAAACCAGCGGCAGCTTCGGTGACGGTGGGGATGGTCATGCGGATCATCTTGCGTTTGGTCACCGATTCGATGGTCCGCAGGTGGTCCATCTCGCGGGGGGTGACGAAGGTGAGCGCCAGGCCCGCTTTGCCGGCCCGGCCGGTGCGGCCGATGCGGTGGACATACCCCTCGGGATCTTGGGGAATGTCAAAGTTGTAGACATGGGTGACGCCGCTGATATCGAGGCCGCGGGCGGCGACGCCGGTGGCGACAAGGATGTCGACGACGCCGGAGCGGAACTGGCGGAGGACGCTCTCCCGCTTGCCCTGGGTCAGATCGCCGTGGATCCCTTCGGCCGGGTAGCCTCGTTTTTTCAGGGCTTCTGTCAGTTCGTCGACGCGCCGTTTCGTGCGGCCAAAGATGATGGCCAGTTCGGGCGACTGGATGTCCAAAAGGCGGCTCAGGACGTCGAACTTTTCCCGCTCCTGCAGTTCGATGTAGGATTGTTCGATGAGTGGGACGGTGACTTCTTTGGTCTGGGTGCGGATGACCTGCGGGTGTTTCAGGTATCGTTCCGCCAGGGACTGGATCGGCCGGGGCATGGTGGCCGAGAAGAGAAGGGTCTGCCGCGTGTCGGGCGTTTCCTTCAGGATCGTTTCAATGTCTTCCATGAATCCCATGTCCAGCATCTCGTCGGCCTCATCGAGAACGACCATGGCGATCTCAGCGAGTCGCACCGTTTTGCGGCGCATGTGGTCCATCAGCCGGCCCGGTGTGGCGACGACGATAGGCGGGTGTTTTTTCAAGGCTCGGATCTGGCGGACCATGTCCTGGCCGCCGTAGATGGGCAGCGCCGTGACACCGGCCTTGTGGCCGATCCGGTTCAGTTCTTCGGCGACCTGGATGCAGAGTTCGCGCGTCGGTGTCAGGACGAGGGCCTGCAAGCGGTCCGGCTCATTCTTGACGTTCTCGATGAGGGGGATGCCGAAGGCGGCTGTCTTTCCCGTCCCCGTTTGGGCCTGCCCGATCAGATCGGTCCCGGCCAGCGCCGGCGGGATGGTCTGTTCCTGAATCGGCGTGGGCTCTTCAAAGCCCATCTCGTTCAGGGACTTTAGGATCGGCTCGCTGATTCCCAAGCTGATGAATTTGTCCAATCGTTCACCCTCCCATGATGGATGCTGGGTATAGGGTGACTCCGTTGGGGACGGCCTATGACGATCTGTGAAGGAAGATTGAAGGCAAGAATCAATGTATGTGTGAGGATGGTGTCGCCATTGTTTCCGATCGTGACGGCCATGGGCAGCCTGCCTGTGGAGAGTTATGAAGATGCCAAAGCGTTGGTGGCGTCCGGGTGTCCCCAGGCGCCGCACTGCCCGCAGCTTCCCAGGATCTTCCGGGAGGATTTGCTGTTGGAACAGGGGATCGCGCCCTGGGAGCGGGCCGGATTGATCCAGCGGCGTCCTGACGGGCGGCCGATCGTCGACCGCTCGGCCAGCGGCTTTGCCGAGGCCTTGGCGCGGTTTTCCCGCATCTGCGGTGTCGGGGAGTGCGGCGTCGACGAGCCCATCGAGTGGTACAGCAATGACGAGTCTCTGTTTGCCGATCAAAGCCCCACCTATCTTCGCTTCCGCCAAGAATTGCTGGAGCGGGCATGGCCGGGGAAACCGAACTGGGTGAAGGCGCAGTTGGCCGGTCCGCTGACGATCGCCCGTTATGTGACCGATGAGCGGGGGGCGGCCTTGCTGGACGATCCGGAACTGCGGGAACTGGTGGTGGCGTCGGCGGCGCTGCAGGCGGCTTGGCTGGCCAGCGATCTGCGCCGGTTGCCCTGGCCGGTGATGATCTTTATCGACGAGCCGGGGTTGACGGGCATGGGCGGCATCAAAGAGGCCGGCAATACCGGTGCGGAAGAAGACCTCTCCACTGCTCCCGATGACGATTTCATCAGCCGGGCTGTCGGGGCCATGGCCCAGGCGATCGGCCAGACGGGGGCGCTGGCGGGGCTCCACTGCTGCGGCGAGGCGGACTGGTCGCCGATCCTCGGCAGCGGGGTGCACATCGCCAGTTTTGACGCCTGCCGCCATTTCGAGGGGATGCTCCGCCAGGCCGAAGCGGTGGAGCGCTTCTTGAGTCGCGGCGGCCTCCTGGCCTGGGGGATTGTGCCGACGGAGCCTGAGGCGCTGGCGGCGGCAACGGCGGAGGGAATCCTGGGACAGTTGGGCGAGCAGATGGCGGCGTTGGCGAGCCGGGGCGTCTCCGGTGAGGCGTTGCGGCGGCAGATGATCGTCACGCCAGCCTGCGGATACGGGTTGCGAACGGTGGCAGAGGCGGAAAAAGCCTATAACCTGCTCGGGCAGTTGGCTGCCTGGGCCGGAAAAACCGGCGGAAGGGGGATACGGCTGTGAACGGAAAGGAACGCAAAAATATCCGGCCAGGCTGCCGCGTAAAGATCGTCCAAAAGCAGCACCAGCGGACGGGGGAACTGACGACAGGCGTCGTCAAGGACATCCTGACAAAAAGCCCCACCCATCCCCATGGGATCAAGGTGCGGCTGGAGAATGGGATCGTGGGACGGGTGCAAGAGGTCATGGAGTAGGCGAGATGGACGAGGCGAGGGCGGCGGGCGGCCGGACCTTGGAGAGGAAGGCGGATCGGATCAGCGCGCGGGAAGCAGCGAAGGAGGAGTGCGACATGATGACAACACTGCCGATCGAGGCGAGTCTGCCGGCGTTGCGGGAAGCCCTGGCGAATCGGACGAGCGCCGTGCTCGTGGCGCCGCCCGGCGCAGGCAAGACGACGCGGATTCCCCTGGCGTTGCTCGACGCGCCCTGGCTGGCCGGACGGCGTATCGTCATGCTGGAGCCGCGCCGCTTGGCCGCCCGTGCCGCCGCCCGGCACATGGCGGCCACCCTTGGTGAAGCGGTGGGTGAGACGGTGGGGTTTCGGGTCCGGTTGGAGACACGGGTTGGGCCAAGGACGCGCGTCGAGGTGGTCACCGAGGGAGTGCTCACGCGGATGCTGCAGACCGACCCCGCCCTGGAGGGCGTAGGATTGGTCATCTTTGACGAGTTTCATGAGCGGAGCCTGGCGGCCGATCTGGGATTGGCCCTCTGCCAGCAGTCCCAGGAACTGTTGCGGGAGGATCTACGGATCTTAGTCATGTCGGCGACGGTGGATGCCGCGCCGATCGCCGCGCTTCTGGGCGATGGGCCGGTCATCGCCAGTGAGGGACGGCTGTACCCGGTGGAAACGCGGTACCTGGAGCGGCGCGCCGAGGGGCCCATCGAGGCGCTGGTGGCGCGGATGGTCCGGGAGGCCCTGACGAAAGAAGAGGGCGACATCCTGGTCTTTTTGCCGGGCGCCCGGGAGATTGGGCGGGTAGCGGCGCGGCTGGCCGAGATGGGACTGGAAGGGGAATCGACGCGTCTTTGTCCGCTCCATGGCAGCCTGCCGCTCGACGCGCAGGACCGGGCGATTGCCCCGAGCCCGGCCGGAGTTCGCAAGGTCGTTCTCGCCACATCGATTGCCGAGACAAGCCTCACCGTGGAAGGGGTGCGCCTTGTCATCGACAGCGGTCTCATGCGCGTGCCCCGCTTTTCGCCGCGCACGGCGATGACGCGGCTGGAGACGATTCCTGTCTCACGGGCGTCGGCCGATCAGCGCCGGGGCCGGGCGGGGCGATTGGGACCGGGGATTTGTTACCGCCTCTGGACGCAGCCGGAGGATCTGCGCCTGGCGCCGCAGGGCAACCCGGAGATCCTGGAGGCTGACCTGGCGCCCCTGGCCCTGGAACTGGCGGCCTGGGGCGTCAGCGATCCGGGCGAACTGCGGTGGCTCGATGGGCCGCCGGGGGCCGCCTTTGCCCAGGCCCGGGCGTTGTTGCGCCAACTGGGGGCGATCGAGGCGGGTGGCGCGCCTGGGGCAACGGGGGCAATGGGCGCGATCACCCCGCAAGGGCGGCGCATGGCCGAGGCCGGACTGCATCCCCGGCTGGCCCGCATGATCCTGGAGGCGATCCCGCTGGGACTGGGGGATCTGGCCTGTGAACTGGCCGCGATCCTCAGTGAGCGGGATTTTCTGCGCGCCCAAGGGATGGCGCCGGACGCCGATCTGCGGCTGCGCCTGGAGGCGATGGCCTCACCCGATTGCGGCGGCGGCGCGTACGGATTTGCTGTCGATCAGGCGGCGCGCCGGCGGATTCTTGCCGAGGCGAAGGCCTTGAAAAAGGTGTTCGGACAGAAGGATGTGCAAGGGAAGCGTTCACCCGCCAGTCGTGGCGCCGATATCGACGCCTGTGGTCGCTTGCTCTCCTTTGCCTATCCGGATCGGATCGGGCAGCGGCGGCCTGACGGCCGTTTTCTTTTGCGCAATGGGCGAGGCGCTTCCTTTGGCGGGCACCAGTCCCTGGGCGCATCGCCTTACCTGGTGGCGGCGGATCTAGATGATCAGGGAACGGAGAGCCGGATCCTTCTGGCGGCTCCGGTGTCTCTGGAGGAATTGGAACGGCATTTTCAGGGCGAGATAGAAACAGAAGAGCGGGTCATCTGGGAGCGAGCCGGCCAGGCGGTGCGAGCGCAACAGCGCAAACGACTGGGCGCGTTGGTGCTTCGCGAAGGGCGGCTCACCGACGCCGCTCCGGAAGTGATTCGGGCGGCGTTGCTGAGCGGTATCCGTGAGGAAGGGTTGGCCATCCTGCCTTGGACAAAGGCTGCCGAGCAGTTGCGACAACGAATCCGGTTCATGGCCCGCTGGGAACCGGGTTGGCCGGATCTGTCCGATGGCGCGCTCCTGGCGAGGTTGGACGATTGGCTTGGTCCCAGTGTGGACGGAATGAAGAGCCGCGAGGATCTGCAGCAGATCGATCTGGCAGGGATTCTCGAGTGGATGCTGCCCTGGGAAAAGCGCCGGGAACTTGATGACGGCGCGCCGACCCATATCGTCGTGCCCAGCGGCCGGCGCGCGCCCATCGATTATGGAGAGCCGGATGCGCCGGTGCTGGCCGTCCGGCTTCAGGAGATGTTCGGTCTTCACGACACCCCGCGGCTGTGCCATGGCCGGGTCCCTTTGACCATTCATCTGCTCTCGCCGGCGCAACGTCCGGTGCAGATCACCCGGGATCTGGCCAGTTTCTGGCGGGAGGGTTATTTTGCGGTGCGCAAAGACCTGAAAGGGCGGTATCCGAAACACTATTGGCCGGAGGATCCCACGGCTGCAATTCCGACGAGCCGGGTGCGGCCGGAGCGGTAATACGACCGTTTATGATATCTGGGTACACAGGCGAAAGGGTTGACGCAAAGAAAAAGTGAATATTCGGTCTAATTTAGTCATTTTTTCACGAATCATAAGGTAAAATTGATTGACATGGGATATCTGGAAACCTATATTTAAACCAAGAAAATAATCCCTTCAATAGAAGAAAGATGCCCCGAAGGTAAAATGGAGTCGCAAACGATTGGATACTTCATGGTAGGGAGACGGAACTGTGAACACCACCCTGCGTCCGGTAGAAGCGAGCGACGACCTCTTCCTGTTTCAGATCTTCATTTCCAGCCGGCCTGATCTGGATTGGATAACCGGCATAGACGAAGCGTCGAGAGCAAGGCTGTTACGGCAGCAGTTTTTCGCGGAGGAGCAGGGAAACGCCGATGCGGAGCGCTACATCGTATTGCTGAAGGGAGCGCCCATCGGCCGGCTTTATATGCGGGAGGATGCGTCTTCGATCCATATTCGCAACCTGGCTTTGTTGCCGGAGTACCGCAATCAGGGCATTGGAAGCCGGTTGTTGCGCTCGATGATGGAGCGGGCGGTCGAAGCCCGGAAGCCGGTGCGGTTTTCCGTGATGTGGTTTAACGGCGCGGCCCGGGCGCTCTATGAACGACTGGCCTTTCGGGTGGTTCAGGACACGGGCGTTTGCTGTGAGATGGAGTGGCATCCTCCGCTCGCCTGAGGGAAACGAAGCGTTTACGGTGGAACGCCGCTTTTTCGTGGAACGCCGCATAGCGACACGGGAAAGGGTTTTACATAAGGCGCCTCCCCCTTTCGACGAGGTTGATCTCTTTCGCCGGCGGTAGGGGGAAACGTTGTTGCGGGTGAAAAGTGTGAAGGGAGCGGTTGTCTAATGGGTGACTTTTTTATCGGAACGATCCTGCCGTGGGCCTGTGTGCGCGCGCCACAGGGGTGGATGTTTTGTGAGGGCCAAGAGTTGCCGGTCAATCAGAACCAAGCGATATTTTCGTTGATCGGATTTACCTATGGAGGAAATGGCTCGACTACCTTCAAACTGCCCGACCTGCGCGGCCGCTGCCCTGTCGGCGTCGGCGTGCTCTCTACGGAACCCAGAATGTTTAATCAGGGGGAAGCTAAAGGGACGACGCAGGTGATGTTGTCAACGAACAACCTGCCGCCGCACGCTCATGCCATCAACACGACGGCGAAGCCGACGATCTCGTTCAGTGGTTCCGGAACCGTGCAGATTCCCGCCACTAAAGATACGACGGGAGGATCGGGTGTTCCTTCGGACAATAATATTCTCGGTTCAGCGATATATAGCAGCAAACCGGTGCCGATGTATTACAGCGGGCCAAGCGCTACGCCGAGCAATAATGTCAAGCTTACCGGCGGCACGGTTACGATGAATGTTACGGCTACGCCAGATATCCCCATAACAGGCGCGACGAGCAACACCGGCGCGGGAACTGCCGTTGACAAAATGCCGCCCTATTTGACCATCCGGTTTATCATCTGCCTGAGTGGCCTCTACCCGGACCTGCAGTAGGGAAAGGATCTTTGTAGGGATAACATCGCCGGAGTGACGTAAGAAAAAAAGATCTGAACTTGTACTGGCAGAAGTTCAGGTCTTTTTTGTAGCCCATTGAAAACAGACGTAGATTCACTAGATCTCATTCTGGCGTGTCCGTTACGCTTTATAAGGGAAAATATTCCACGAAAAAACCGATGCCTCTATAAATAGTATGCATGTAAAAAACAGACACGGAAATAGAGGGCAGGAGTGAAGACCGCGAAGAAGTGTATTGCTTTGAACAAATCCTAATGTTGCAATAATTGACAAAGCACTTTCGCGTAAGTATAGTTAACCCAAGATAGTTTTACCAATAAAGACAAAAAATCTTTGCTGTGCGAGTAAGATTCGGGAATCTTCTGACGCCGTTGTCTTCTCGCTATTTTCGCTGATCTGTTGTGCGCAACGATAGTTATGGAGGTTTTTATGGACGCATTTATAGGCACGATTCTACCCTGGCCATTGGAATGGGCGCCACGAGGATGGGCCTTGTGCCAAGGGCAAACTCTCCCCATCGCCCAGAACCAGGCTTTGTTCTCCCTGCTGGGCAACCGGTATGGCGGAGATGGGAAAACGACCTTCGGGCTACCCGATTTGCGAGGGCGCATCCCGCTGGGCATGAACTCGACTTCAGCCGCCGGCGCTGTTTATCCCATCGCACAAAAAGGGGGAAATGCGGCTGTCACGCTTACCCTTAGTCAAGTGCCGCTTGCGTCCCATTCCCATCCGGCTATGATGACAGCTTCGCTTAGCAATCCCACGTTCAGCAACGGAACAATTACCAACGGGGCGATCAGCAACGGCACGATCACCAACGGCGCCATTACCAATGGGACAATCACGAACGGTACTTGTACGGTCACTCTCCCGCCGTTGGCGACGGATACGCCTGGAAGCACGACGGCGTCTCCCTCGACAAGCACCTGTCTTGGGCAGGTAACCGATTCGGGAAAAAAACCCGGAGCGATATACAGCACAAATACGCCGAATATTCGGCTGAACACTGGCAGCGCCACCGGAACCGTAAGCGGTTCAGTAACTGGCTCCGTAACCGGGTCTGTAACCGGAACGGTAAGCGGCTCTGTAACCGGAACTGTTTCGGCGGGTGTGACGGGCAACGTGACTGTCGGGGCCAACACCCCGATTGCACCCACACAACCGGTCAACATCTTACCGCCCTACCTGGTGCTAAACTACATCATCTGCTTGATAGGATATTATCCCGAAAGAGACAGTTAGGTCGCTGTTCAGAAGATCTCAATGAATTTGCCGCTCCGATAGAGTCGCCTTAAACAGACCATTCTCCCAGGTGCGTTATGACAATTGATGTCCCAACAAAAAAGAAGGGGGAGTAGCAGCTCCTCCTTTTGGATTTTGAGAAAAAAGAGGTGAGTCGCTAACGTTTTGAATGAAAAAGACCATGATGAAGTGGAGAATGTTGGACGAAGGGGGAAAAAAGGTGCGTAATCTAAACCATACGAGACCAAGGAATGGCACTTCCGCATCCACCAACAGGGTTGTTAGAAAAATCATTAGTTTTATTGCCATATTTACCTTACTCATATCGAATCTGTACGTATTGCCGGGGTACGCCTTTTCCGGACCTCGGGAAATCGTGTTTATCGACAACAACGTGGATGATTATCAAACCCTAGCGGACGGCGTAGGAAACGAAGCAGAAGTACATATCCTGGATGCTGCAAAAGACGGTCTCGCTCAAATGGCAAACATTTTATCGGGGCGGAGCGACATCGACGCCCTCCATGTGCTCTCCCATGGCGCCGCAGCTGCGGTCGAACTGGGGGCGCTCCGATTGACAGAGGAAACCCTGCCTGACCATATTAACGATCTGAAAAATATTGGAAGCGCATTGCGGCCGGGTGGCGATGTTTTATTTTATGGCTGCAATATCGCCGAAGGAGAAAAAGGACGGAAGTTTATTGCCGACGTGGCCGCTGCGATTGGCAGAGATGTGGCGGCTTCCGACGACAGAACCGGTTCTAGCGATAAGAAGGGGAACTGGCAGCTAGAAGCGGCGACCGGAGACATTTCAACAAAGAGCCTGTCTGTTCAGAAATGGAAGGGCGATCTGGCGATCGACACGACCCACCTCATCGGCAACTTCTATTCGACCGTTCCCGGTGAGGGGTTGACCGGAGGCGTTACGGTGGCCAATGATAACGACTGGCACACCTATACGCTGACGTTTACCGCAACGGAAGCCAATACGGCCATTAGTTTTTTGTTCCGGAATGAACCGAGCGCTTTTTTTGTGGATGATTTCAGCGTGAAACGCGTAGGCGACAATACAGAACTCCTGATAAACGGAGGGATGGAAAAAGGGGTCGTCACCGGCACCTTGCTGAACGATAAACCGAGTCAACCGAAAGACTGGAGTCTCATTGGAACCCCAACGGTTAATGCGGGCGGGGCGGTATATAATGACCTACACAAGATAGACGAAAGTGATCCGAACGAAATACCGACTATACCCTATGCGAAAACAGGCCTGTTCTACTGGATGGACGGGGCCATGGGTGGTTTCGATGGCATTCAGCAAGTGATTCCCACCCAAATCGGCCAAACATATACGTTATCCTTTGCCCTAAAAAACGCGGGTGCTTGGAACGGAACCCAGGCAGACACCACAGGGGTGTCTAATGGGGACATTACGCAGGTTCTCGTTTACGCAGGCGGGCTGCCGGGTGGCTTCACCGTTACGCCTGCGCCGGTAGAGTGGCTTTCCAGCGTCGCAGGCCAAACAGCCGGCAGTGCCGGCGGCGGCGATGGAAGCAGCGCAGGAAGCGCGATTACATGGGATGTGAATGTGGGCGAAGCGAAAGGGAGCCTGTCGCTCTCTGACATTGCCGCTGCTCCTGGCGCGACCGTAAATCTGTATTCTAACGCGGCATTCACCACAGAGGTGACGGGATCAGACACGATTGCGCTGACTGGGGGCGGCGCGACCACCGCCTATATCAGGGTAACGTCGCAAGATACGTCGACGGTCAGTTACTATGCTGTCACAATTCATCGTCCGGCCAGCAGTAACGCCGGGTTGACGAGCGTGGCGGGACAGACGGGCACGCCTGGTGGTGGAACGGGCGCTGATGCCAGCCATCCGATCACCTGGTCGGTGAATGTAGCGGGCGCGAAAGGGACGCTGTCGACGGCGGACATCGCCGTGGCGCCCGATGCGACCTTCAAGCTCTTCTCTAACGCGGGATACACCGCAGAGGTGACGGGGTCGAACACCATCACTCTGACGGATGGTGGCGCGACGACAGCGTACATCAAGGTGACGGCGCAGGATACGACAACGGCCAAATACTATGCCGTGACGATCAACCGGGCGGCGTCGGACTCCACGCCGCCG
>NZ_WXEX01000018.1 GCF_009877435.1 Heliomicrobium gestii
CTCAGTCGACGGGTACGAATTGGTCGAGGACTTGACCTTTATCTTGCTGCTTTACGAATCCCCCTCTGTTCAGTTTTGATGGAGCGAGAAAAAGCATTGCCAGGTTGGCAGTGCTTTTTTATTTTTTGCGTGTGCGTTGCTGATCATTTTTATAATTTTTATAAAACCGATTGAAAAGGTGGTCAGACAGCAGTATTGATGCTTTTCTGAGCCATTTTATTGACGAAAGAGAAAAAAAGTAATAAAATGATATTTGTAAGTAAATGGAACCTTGGCCCGATAATGAAGCAGATGTGATGTTGGAAGAAGATGTCAGAGGTACAGGACTTCTGATGTCTTTTTATTTTGGAAGTGGGGTGGCTGACGATGCCGATGAAGAAGCCGAGCATTTTGATTCTTGGAGCAGGTTATGGCGGGCTGATGACAGCCGTCCGACTGCAAAACATGCTGGGGCAGGGAGAAGCGGACATTACGCTGGTCAACAAACACGACTACCACTACCAGACGACATTGCTGCACGAGATCGCCGCGGGAACCGGGGAAGAGCGACGCATATGTCTCCCCATCCAAAACGTCATCGATAGCCGGCGCGTCCGGTTTATCAAAGATACCGTGGTGGAGATTCGAGAAAAAGAGCGTCAAGTGTTCCTCTGTCACAACGAGCCCATCCAATACGATTACTTGGTGGTGGCTCTCGGCTTTGAACCGGCCACGTTCGGCATTCCAGGCATTGCAGAACATGCCTTGGCCATTCGCAGTCTGAACGCGGCCAAGCAGATCCGCAATCACCTCGAGACGCGCGTTGCCGAGTTAGCGACTGCGGCTTCGACGGGCGATCCGCTTACGATCGTCATCGGCGGCGCCGGGTTTACCGGCATCGAGTTCATCGGTGAGTTGGTCGATCAGGTTCCTCATTGGTGCGCCAAGTACCGTGTGACCCGCGAACGTGTCCGGGTGATCTGTGTCGAGGCAGGCCCTGGTTTACTGCCTGGCTTTCAGCCATCTTTAGCGGCCTATGCGCGGCGATCTCTCGAAGCGAGGGGCGTTGCCTTCTATTTTAATACACGCATCTGTTCAGTTGACGAACGAGGGGTGTCGCTTGAAGGGAAAGATGGAGGTAAGCGGATTGAACCGGCGACCGTCATTTGGACTGGTGGGGTGCAGGGGAACCGCCTCGCCTGCGGCGCCACCTTTGAGGCAGTGCGAGGCCGGATTCCGGTGACCCCTGATCTTCGCATGAGCGGTCAAGACCGGGTCTTTGTCATTGGTGACTGTGCGTCTTACACCAGCCCCGGAGCGGAGCGACCCTTTCCGCCGACGGCGCAGATTGCGGTTCTTCAGGCCATCACCTGCGCCCGTAACCTGCAAATCCTGGTCAGGGGCGGCAAGAAGCTTGAACCCTTTGCGCCGAAGCTGAAAGGGGCGATTGCCTCTTTGGGCGCTCGCGATGGCGTTGGTCTTGTGATGGGCTTATCGCTGCGCGGCAAGCTGGCGATCCTGTTCAAAGAGATCGTGGACAGCCGGTATCTGTTCATGCTCGGCGGCATTCGTCTGGCGCTGCAAAAGAGCAAGCTGGGCGGCGGCGAAGTGGAACGCCAATAGAGCCTTTGGGGAAAACTCGTTTAAATGGGCTTGACGAATGATGGCATTATAATGCAAAAGGCGCCCTTATCAACCGTGGTAGTACGTTGAGGGGCGTCTTTTCTATACTTCTTCAAATGCTGGAATGCCTCAAAGGCCTCTATAGAGGATAACTCCGTCAACCTGTGGAAGTAAGGATCAGCGAGTTATAGAGGTGGTGTAGCCCATGACTGATCGAGAGATATCGATAAAATCCCGTTTCGAAGCTTACCTCGTCCAATACGGCGAGGAAAAGCTTTGTCTCGCTGGCCGACTCCACGAGGACTTTCTCCGAGAGTTTCCTCGCCCGTTGCTTCCAGAATTGTCCTTGGAGCGGTATGCCTTGGGCAAATCCAAGACGGGCTCCTTCTCCTGGTGGCTGGAATACAACACACTCCCCCTCGGTAGCATCCGCGGCGGCACCGCCATCAAGCATGTCATCTTTTACAGCGCCAAGGAAGCGGCGTGGAAATACCCTGAGCCCTTTCGCTCCCCTGAAGACGCATGGAAACGCCTGCGCGCCGATCTGATCCGCCTGATTGAAGAGCATGACGGTAACGACGCCGAAGGCGTCGACGACGACTCCCCCCTGAATGGCAAGGACATGCTGAAGGGGAAGGTTCTTTTCCTCTATCACCCCGACAAGTTTCTCCCGGTTTATAAATTGGAACATCTTCACCAGTTCCTTGAGGAGCTCGATGTGCCGCCTTCCGAGTGGCAGGGACGGGACAACATCTCTTGCAACCTTCGCCTGAAAGAAGTCTTTCACGGTTTCGCCCGGGAGGGATTCGGCGACGAAGGAGCCTCCCAAATCTGGGCGCACGCCGGCGCTGCCGCCATCGCTGTGGCGATCAAAGATTTTTTGTACAGCCAGTTCACCCATGAAGAGAAATACTATAAAATCGCGCCCGGTGAAGGCGCCGCTTTGTGGCCCGAGTGTTTGGCCGGCGGATACATCTCGATCGGCTGGAACGAGATGGGTGATCTGCGGCAGTACCCCGACTATGATGAGTTCAAAAGCGCCTTCTTGAAACACGATTTTCATGATAATGTGAGCGCCAACACCCGCAAGGCGAATGAGTTATGGAGTTTCTATAACCTGAAGCCTGGCGATTACGTCATCGCCAACAAAGGCATGAGCCAAATCGTCGGCGTGGGCAGGGTCAACGAAAAAGGCTACGCCTTTCGCGAAGACTTGTCGACCTTCCAGCATGTGGTCTATGTCGACTGGGAGAAGTCTTTTGATCCGCCCCTCCCCATCGCCAAGCAGTCCTATTGGGGCATGACGACAATGAAGGAAGTCACCCACAAAAACTATGTTGAATGGATTGCCGGTGGAGACGGTACAGCACAGCAGGGAAAAGGAAGCGACAAACCGCCAATGCCGGCGCCCGAACCGTTCCCGTTCCAGGCGCCGCCGGAAGGGAAAATCCCGTTGCAATGGCCTGTGGCAGAGACCTTCACCGCCGAGGAGGAGCGCTTTTTTGTCCGACTGGAAAAATCGCTGGAGCGAAAAGGCCAGTGCATCCTCTACGGACCACCGGGCACAGGCAAGACCTTCCTGGCGCGCAAGTTCATCCGCTGGAAGTACATAAAAGACAAGCTGCTGACGCAGGCCGATGCCATGACGGCGAACGTCTGGATCATGGTGACGTCGCCGCGCTTCGAGTTCCGTTGGCAGGACATCCTGAACAACGGCAGTGCCCAGGAGTTCAACGTTCGCGCGGTGCAGCGCAACTATCGGCGGGCGAGGCCCGGTGACAAGGTGCTCTGCTACCAGAGTGGCAAGGGAGCGGGGGAAGCAACCGGTTTTGTGGGCATCGCCGAAGTGGCCGGTTATCTTGATGAGGCCAGGGATGTTTTGCCGATCAAAGGTGCCCGGGCCTTTGCCAACCCGATCCCCTACGATATTGTCAAGACCATCCCCGAATATCAACAGACGCAAGCCGGGAAGATGGGCAATCGTGGCACCCTCTTTGAGGCGACGGCCGACTTTGCCGCCTGGGTGAAGAACTACCTCGCCGACAATGACGACAGGGAAGCGGCGCGTCTGCTTGAGGGGGTCACGTCAAAGCGCATCCATTCAGAACTTTGCACCTTCCACCCCTCTTTCAATTACGAGGACTTCATCGAGGGCTTCAAGCCGGCGCCCACGGAAAACGGGCAGGTGGCCTTTTGCTTGGAGAAAGGGATCTTTGTGCGCTTTTGCCACCAGGCGGAGGAACATGAGCCGATGCCCCACTACCTGATCATCGACGAGATCAACCGGGGCAATGTGCCCAAGATCTTCGGCGAACTGATCACGTTGCTTGAAAAGGACAAACGCGGCGTGGAGGTCATCCTGCCTCAGAGCAAGGAGCGGTTTTCCATCCCGGCGAGCCTCTACATCATCGGCACGATGAACACGTCGGACCGGAGCATCAAGATGATGGACGCCGCCCTCAAGCGCCGGTTTGCGTTTATCGAGTGCATGCCCGACCTTGACCTGCTGGACTATGAGATCGACGGCCTGGGGCTCCGCCTGAAGACCATCCTGGAAGAGATCAACCGCTGTCTCGTCGAATTCGGCGGCAGGGACAAGCAGATCGGCCATGCCTACCTGATGCAAAAGGGAGAGCCCATCCGGACCATCGAAGAACTGAAAGGGATCTATGAGTTGGAGATCATCCCGCTGGTACAGGAGTACTGTTTTGACGATTACGCAAAATTGTCCGAGATCGTCGGCGCGGACTTTGTGGATATCAACAACATGACCATCAACAGTGAGATTTTTCAGGAAAGCGATGACATCTTCATCTCGGCGCTCGTGAAGCGCTTCCAGAGCCGGTAGATGGCAAATGAGTAAAGACATTCATGCCGTGCCGGAGTACGGCTCCCTGCACATCGACGGCTACCGGCTGAGTGAGGCGGAGCGCGAGTACCTCCAGGGTCTTGCGGTCATTGAAGACAGAAAGGGGCAAGAACGGCGTTTTGTCGTCCGGGAACTGCGGACAGGCCTGCACCTGGAGGCGACCTGTTGGGTGGGCGCTATTGAACTGGAGCGCATCCGCATCGTCATCGAACCGAAGTTCCACCGGGGCTTCGCCGCGTTGCTCGAGATGATCGCGTTCATTGAAGGGATTCCTTTCCACCGGAGATGGGAGAGCCAGAGCGCCCATGGAAAAAGCGATCTGATGGAACTCTTCACTCGGCTCTATCTCGATGCGTTGAACGATCTGTTGAAGCGGGGCGTCGTCAAAGAGTATGTGACAGAAGAGGATAACCTCCGCCTGTTGCGGGGGCGTCCCGATTTTGTCGTCAACCTGCAAAAGAACCCAGCGTCGCCTGATCGGATCTATTGCCGCTATGACGAACTGGTGACCGACATCCCGGAAAACCAGGTGCTCCTGACGGCCCTGGAGGCGGCGAGCCGGTACCGCCTGGCCCCGGCGACAGGGCAACGGCTCAACCGCTTTCGGGCGGAATGGGAGATCCTCTGCCAGCCTTATCGGGAGGCGCAGTGGCCCCTGTTTCACTATCACCGGTTGAACCGTCATTACCAGCAGGCCCACCGGTTGGCCGGGTACTTATTCCGGCAGGTGGCGACGGAGAACCTCTTTCGCTATCACGATCGATCCTTTTACTCGCTGCTGCTGAATATGAATGAACTCTTCGAGGACTTTGTCCGGGAGGTGTTGCGACGTTATCTGCCAGGCCGATTCCGGGTCAGCGCGCAGACGAAGGTGCGTGATGCCATCCTATCGGGCGGGAAAACGTACCGGCAGGTGATCCCCGACCTCTTGGTGACGGAAGCAACATCAGGCACAGTGCTGGTGCTGGACACGAAATATAAAAACTACGGGCAAAAACCGGTCGACACGGCCGATATCTTTCAATTGGCCTTCTATGCCCAGCGTTTTCAGTCTGTCCCAGGACAGGGCCACACCTCCATCATCCTCTATCCTCGCTACGCCAACCAGCCGGCGCGGAATGATGAGGCCATCGATCTGCTGCCGGGAAGGGAACACTTCGGCCGCCTGTGGGTGCGGGATGTGCCCATCGAGGAACTGCTCCGTCTGGTGAGAGTAGGCGAGAGGGAGGAACTGGCGCGGCAGGCCTTGCGATTGATCGGCGCCGGTTGACGAGAGCATTGTATGGATCGAGCATGACGAGACCGGGCAACGTCCCCGGTTTTCTTTTTATCATCCAGTGCGCAGGGAGGGCGTTAAAGGGGTGCATCATTGGGAAAAGCGGAAATAGAGCGACCTTTCACAAAGAAGAAGGATTTCGCATCGCACTTGTCTAAATTACAACAAATGGTGCAAACGATAAGAATGCGATTACATTCTTTGTCAGACAGGTTGTTCACGCGGCGGCCAACCGCACGTTCAGTCACTGTAAGAATCCTGCAACCAACGGGAATAAGTGATGAGTTTTCGTTATGAAAGGATGATCGCCCATGGCATCCTGGTTCACCAAGCTGCGCCTGCGGAGCAAACTGGTGCTCTCCTTCGCCCTCATCGGAATCATGCCCCTGCTAACCGTCACCGCGATCACCACATCGATGAGTCAACAAGAACTGACGAAAAACGCCTATGACAGCAATCAGGCTTTTGCCAGCAATCTGGCGGCCAACCTCGAAAATACGTTCGCATCCCGAGTCACTGTCCTGAAGATCATGAGCCAAACGCCGGAGATCGCGTCGATGGATCCGGCGCGCCAGTTGCCGGCCATGCAAGCGGCAGGCAGCCAGTTTGACGACATGGCTGGCCTCATTGTCGTCCGAGCCGATGGGCAGCAGACGGTGCGGACAGAGGGGCAACTGCAGAATATCGCTGATCGCAAATATTTTCAGGATCTTCAAAAAGGCCTCCCCTTGGTGATCAGTGATGTCTTGCTCTCGAAGGGCACAGGGAAACCGTCGGTCATCGTGGGCGTCCCCCTGAAAGACAGCCAGGGTCGATTTGCCGGCGGTCTCTTAGGGGTGTTGAACCTGGAAAAACTGGCGACCATCGTCGACGATGTGAAGGTGGGCCAGAGCGGGTATGCCTTTGTGACAGACAACAGCGGCCGGCTGCTGGCCCACCCCAACGCCGAGTTGATCCGGCAGCAGACGGATTTGAGCGCATTGCCGCCGGTGCAAAAAGCGCTCCATGGCGAGACGGGCTCGATCAGTTACGACTTTGAAGGTGTTCGCAAACTGTCGGGATACGATGTGGTCACCGAGACGGGCTGGGCCGTTGTGACCCAGGTGCCGGAGACAGAAGCGTTGGCAGCGGCGAAAAAACAGTTGACTACGGGCATCCTTATCGCCGCCGTTGCGATTGCCCTCGCATTGGGTTTCGCTTTTTACCTGGCGGCTGCCCTCGTCCGGCCCATCACGAAGGTCATGGAGGGCGCCAAGGCCGTCGCTGACGGTGACTTGACGGCGACGATCGAAGTGGATTCACAAGATGAAATGGGCGACTTAGCGGCCTCCTTCACGCGGATGACGGGGCAGTTGCGCGCCTTGATCGGTCAGGTCATGGGAACGGCGGAACGGCTGGCCATGTCTTCGGAGGAGATGGCCGCGTCGAGCCAAGAAGTCTCTGCGACGGCCACCGATGTGGCCCAGAACGTGGACAAGCTGGCCAACGACGCGGAGCGAGGCAATGAGGCGGTGGAAGAGGTTTCCCAGGTCTTGGTGGAGCTTTCTTCCCTGATTCAAATCGCCAAGTGCAACAGCGAGGAAGCGGCGCGTTCTTCCCATGTGACCCAACAGGCGGCGCAGGAGGGTCAGGAGACGGTGAGCCAGGCGGTGCAGCGCATGAACAACATCCGGCAGCGCACCGTTGAGGCGGAACAGTCGATGGAAACCCTCAGCCACTACTCCCGCCAGATTGAGATGATCACCGACACCATCACCAGCATCGCCAGCCAGACCAACCTGCTGGCCTTGAACGCCGCCATCGAGGCGGCCCGGGCGGGCGAAGCCGGCCTGGGGTTTGCCGTTGTCGCCGACGAGGTGCGCAAGCTCGCCGAGGAATCGAACCGGGGGGCTGAGGAAGTGGCCGCCCTCGTGAAAAAGGTGGCCGAGAGCACGAAAGAGGCCATGGCGGCGACGAGTCAGAGCCGCGATGAGGTGGACAAGGGGGTTCAGGTGGCCGATCAGGCGCGCCGTTCTCTGGAAAACATCCTGACCAATGTCGATGAGACGGTGGGAAAGGTATTGGAGATCGCCAAGGTGACCAATGATGAAGTGGCCAGTTCTGAGAAGATCGTCGGACTGATTCACGGGATGGCCTCGGTTGTTGAAAATACGGCCCGCAGCGCCCAGCAGATCGCGGCATCGACCGAAGAGACCACGGCAGCGATGGAAACGATCGCCGCCGGCGCCGCCGAGAACAGCACGACGGCGGAAGAGTTGAAGGAGTCGATCGCGCATTTTCGGATCTAAGGCTCACATAGAGATGGGTGAGCAGTGAAAATTACGATATCCCAGAGAGAGGGGCCGAGAGGCGCCTCTTTTTTGCGCTCATGCAGGGGCAACTCGTTTTCCGGGGAATTATGTTAAGGCGCAGCGAGAAAACGACGGCGCGATCGATACGACAGCACCGAGAGAGGGACATGAGCGATGACACTCTACCTGGAATGCATCACCTGCACGGTCAAGCAGCTGACAGAGGCGGCGCGGCGCTTTATTCCCGATGAGCAGGAGCGCTACCGCGTCATCGCTGCGTCGATGAGCGGCTTTTCGGCCCATCTTCATGCAGACGCCAACGCGCCCATCCTCACGGCGTCCTTTTTTGACAAGATCAAAGTGGCCGCCGGCGTGGAGGACCTCTACGCGGCGGAAAAGGAATTCTTTAACCGGGAGATGGCGGATCTGGAGGCGGAGTTTCGCCGATTGATCACCGATAGCGAAGACCCATTAAAAACGGCCCTCTGCCTGAGCGCGGCGGCCAACATCATCGACTTCGGCACCGCCGCCTCAGTTGATAAAAGCTATGCGCGACAACTGATCCTCGACGCCGCCGGGACGGAGCGTGATTTTCCCGCTGTGGAGGCGCTCCGGCAGGAGTTGGCGGCGGCCGAGACACTGCTCTATGTGGGCGACAACTGCGGGGAAGTGGTTCTCGACAAACTGGTGTTGGAGACCTTGCGGCGCCAGTATCCCCGGCTGGCCATCACCTTTGCCGTGCGGGATGTGCCCATTTTGAACGATGTGACGCGCAAAGAGGCGGAAGAGGTGGGCATCCCGGCCTATGCCCGCGTGATCAGCAGCGGCTCCCGCTTGCCGGGCGTGGTGTTGTCCCAGTGCACGAGCGAGTTTCAGCGCCTGTACCGGGAAAGCGATGTGGTCATCTTAAAAGGGATGGGCAACCTGGAGACGGCGTCTGCGGCGGAGCGCAAGGCCTTCTTCATCTTCATGGTCAAATGCGACCTCATGTGCCGGCTGATGGAGACGAAACTGCACGACATTTTCATCGTCAAGGGCAACTATCTCGATGAAAAAAACCGGCGGCGGGCAGAGAAATAGGCGCGCCGTCAATCCGGCGCGCCCAAGGGGGCGTCACGCTTTGGGCTGAACCAGCAAAAAGGAGTTCCCGTAGAGATCGTCGAAACCGGCCTGCGTCCCCCAGGGGAGGTCTTCCGGTTCGAGCGTGATCGTCACCCCTTGGCTGCGAAGGTGCTCAATGTCTTTGCGGCAGTCATCGCTGTGGAAGACCCAGCCGGCGATCCGGCCGGCTTGGGTCAGACGGGGATCCTTTTCGCCCGCTGTGATCTCGTAGAGGACGATCTGTGTCTCCGGATTTTTGGGAGCGCCCATTGTCACCCAGCGGTAGCCAGGGCCAAAGGATTGATCGCTGTGCAAGGTGAGGCCGAGCCTCTCCCGGTACCAGAGGATCCCTTCGTCGTAATTTTTTACGGGGATGCAGACATACGCCAATCCTGTAATCATAGCGTTCCTCCCATGTGCGCAAAGGGCATTTTTCAGGGAACGCCGGTAGTTTGTCCTGTTTTCGACGAATCTTTGTATTTTTTCTAGCGCTCCCGCCTGTACCTGCGGTATGCTGATAAGAAGTGAAATCAACGGAAGGAAGTTTTGCACCATGTTCGGGGCCAATCTCTGGGCCAATCTCGCGATGCTCGTCACAGTCCTCTTCTGGGGGATCTCCTTTATCAGCATTAAGATCGCCGTCACCGAGGTGCCGCCGGTCACCTTGGCGCTGCTCCGGTTTATCATCGCTTCTGCGGTCCTTTGGGGCGCCTTGCGGCTCTCGGAACCGGCGGCGAAACTGGAAAAAGGCGACCGCTGGCGCATGTTGCTGGCCGGGGCGCTTGGCGTCACCCTTTACTTTTATTTTGAAAACAGCGGTGTCAAGCTGACGACGGCGGCCAATGCGTCGTTGATCACATCGATCGTGCCGGTTCTTTCGATCATGCTCGACATCGTCATCTATAAGACGAAGGTGTCCGCCTTGCAATGGGTGGCCATCGCCGCCTCATTGGTCGGCACCTACCTCTCGGTCACCGCCAACGGCCAGATGGCGCTGAGTTCCGACACCTTTGTGGGCAACCTCCTCGTCTTGGGGGCGATGGTTTGTTGGGCCATCTACACCCTGATGAGCAAGTCTCTCGCCCGCTATTCGGGACTGGCCCTGACGACCTACCAGACCCTGCTGGGAACGCTGCTGCTGGCGCCCCTCTCCTTGGTGGAGCGGGATCAGTGGAGTCTCTTCTCGCTGACGGCCTTCGGCCACATCGTCTTTCTCGCCGTCTGTTGCTCGGCCCTCTGCTATTTTCTCTACATGTACGCCCTGCAACGGCTCGACGTGACGATCACGACGCTCTACCTGAACGTGGTGCCTGTCGTGGGCGTCCTGTGTGGGTGCCTGTTCCTCGATGAGAGCGTCCTGCCCGTTCAGATCGCCGGCGGCGCCATGGTGATCCTCTCGATCTTCTTGGTGAACTGGGAAAAGTCGCGCGGGGCCGTTCCTGCGGAACCGGTGAGGGAAACAGGGCTAACGATGCAAGAAGGCGTCGCGGAAAAATCCTGATCATCACCGGTGACGATAGTACGGGAAAACTACAACGTCAAACAGGAGCGGCATTCCACCAATGGAGCGCAGCACAAGCATGTACGGGAAAAAGGCATACGTAAAAAGAAAGAAGCCCCGTTCCTCCATCCAGGAGTGACGGGGCTTTGCCGCTTTTCTGAAGCAAAAGTGTCACAGCCAACCCATCGTTCCACATCTACCGGTCGAACACATGTGTGTTGGGCATCTTGCGGGCATAAAAAGCTCCGCCCCCTGATGCTGGTTGTGCCTACAATCAGCATCAGGGGGCGGAGTAGGGTGGATGTGAAGCTGAGGCGGTTGATGGGAAATCCAAGCATGATCAATGCGCTGGTGATGAGAGCGGGGGCAGGAGCGCAGCGGAAGCGCGGAGGGAGTCAGTTGAACTGGGCCACACTCTTTGCGTTCATATAGAAGTCGACCATATCAGAGCCTTTGATGACGATCGCTTCCGGCAAGACGTTTTCCATGTGGTTGTGGTGCAGGCAGGCGGCGCAGATATAGAGCTTGCCGCCCAGTCGGAGAAACTCGTCGAGCAGTTCCTTCACGGGACGGAAGGGCGCGCCGATGTCGATGCCGTCGACATGGCCGGGCTCGGCGACGCGAACGCCTTCGATCAGCAGCACCAGGCCGGTTGTGTGTCCCTTTTTCAAGGCCTCCACGGCAAAGGTAAAGGCGACGGTCACACGGTTCTCATCAGACTTGTCAAAAGACAGGGTGACCAAAAAAGCGGGAAACTCACTCATCAACGCACGCCTCCAGTCAGTATTTTGACAAATGAATCGGAATGGATTACCCATACGGGGATGGGGTATCTATGCGGTTTTATTATACTGCGGGATGCTGGCTGAAGCAAGAGTCGTAAGCCAATAAATCGGAAAAAGGCGTGCATTTTTCCAAAAGGGGTAAAGGGCGCGATGGGAAAAAGAAGACAGCCCGAATCGCTGCTGGCGTAGGGCTGCCTTCTTATTCCCTGCTTCTTGATGTGTGTGCATACCGGTTAGGTTTGTCTGCGTATGATTCCACAGAGATGATGGATGAAAATATACGCCTTCCCAAACTTTAACGGCGCGAGAATCTTCAAAATACGCTACTATGTAGATACATCAAAGTGGTGGAAACGAGTGGAGGACAGGCCATGAACTTTTATGAACTGAATGAAGCGCGGCGCCTGCTCGGCGATAGCCGGGTTCTCCTGGGGGATAAGGTGGCCGGTCTCTATACCCTTTTTTCGACGATGCAGGAAAAGATGGCGCCCATGGATGGGTTGGAACGGCGGCGATGGGGTGAAACGCTGGAAAAGGGCTTGCGCCTTCACGACCTGGGGAACCGGGGCGAAGGGGCGATCCTGCGGCTCTACCTCACCTCCTTTTTGCTGGAGGTGACCGGTGAGGAACGCTTCTTGTGGGAGATTTTCCGGGCCGCCGAAGAGCCGGCGCGCCCGCTGCGGGAACGACTGTTTTTATACTGGCAGATCGTGCGGAGGGGCTTTCTCGACCGGCGGTATCGAACCCTGGAAAACGATCTCCGTTTCTGGCGTCTCCACCGGGCGCTCGTCCATGCCCACGCCAAGTTGTTGCCAGAGCCTCCCCAGTGGATTCCGGCGGCGGAGCGCGACAGCGAGCGGGTGGTCGTGATCACCAATCAGTACCTGGGTTTACAGCATGGGCCGACGATGACGGCGCTCGATCGCGCCCACGCCCTGCAGTCCAAACTGGGGAAAAAGGTGGTCCTCATCAATGCGGCCGAGATGCCCCGGTCCTTGCCCCTGCCCTTTTTCCTTCCTTTTCTGGCCACCTTCAAAGGCAACCTGTCCCGGATCGACCTGACCCGTTTTCAGGGTCAAGCGTTCCCGTTCTATCAGTGCAAGGATGAGATGCCGAATGTCGAGGAGATGATGAAGATCCTCGCCTTTATCAAGGAGATCCGGCCGGCTTTCATTCTCTCCATCGGCGGCAACAACATCACGGCCGATCTCTGCAGCCGCATCGCGCCGGTGGCGACGCTGGGCTGTGTCAGCGGCCTGGCGGTGTCAGAGGGGCAGTTTTTCCTTCCCTGGGGCGACCTGGTGAAGGAGGACGAGGAGAAGGCGACCCAGTTGGGGATCGCTGCCGAGCGCATCATTTCCTGCGACTTCACCTTTTACATCCGACCGCAGCGCAAAAAGCTGAGCCGGGCCGATTTGGGGATCGATGAGAAGGCCTTTGTGCTGGCCATCGTGGGCGGACGGCTTGACGAGGAGGTGCAGCCGGCGTACGCGCAGGAACTGGACCGGTTCCTGGAAGGCAATCCGGAGGCGTTCATCGCCTTTGCCGGACATTTTGAACGGTATGAGAAATACCGCGCCGCCTACCCGTCTTTTGCCGGACAGAGCTGTTTCGCCGGTTATCAGGACGACATCCTGGCCTTTAATGAAGTCTGTGACGCCTATCTGAACCCGCCGCGGACCGGCGGCGGCACATCGGCGCTGGAGGCGCTGTACATGGGAAACCCCGTCTTTACCCAACCGCGCGGCGATGTGGCCTATGTGGCCGGACCGCGCTACCATATGGACGGTTTCGCCGCCATCGAGACCTTTATGGCGCGCTGGCAGGCGGATGCGTCCTTTCGGGACGCCGAGCGTGCGGCGGCGCGCCTTCGCGCCGGCGAGTTGACCGATACGGCGGGAGCGTTGGGCGGGGTGATCGCCGCCATGGAGCGCTCCGATTATTACCGATGATTGACGGGGCGGGTCACACCACTTTGAGCGGAAGGTTGACCGAGGGGATGGCAATCATCGAGATGGCGTTAGGGTTCCGATAGATAAAGCGAGATGAGCGAAAAAACGGGGCGAGTGGGGGCGACGTTGTGGGCATTGGTCGCAAGATTGCGTTGTTGCACATTTCTTTGATTCTTACGTTTGCCCTTGTGATCTTTTTGCTGGGACAGCAGGTATGGGGAGGCAATTACCTGAAACTGGAGCGGGATGAGGTGACGGAAAACGCTGCCCGCAGCCTCGCTGCCTGGGAAAGCGAGTTGGATCGCATCGGTTCCCAAGTCGAAGACTGGGGGCCTTGGGATGACACCTTTGACTTTGCCCGCAAACCGGCCGATCCGACCTATGCAGAAAAGAATTTAAGTGACGCGGCCATGGCCAACCTGGGTGTCGATGCTGTGATCATCGCCGATTGGGACGGCCGGATCCTCTTTGCCAAAGCCCTGGATCTGGAGAAAAAGCGCGAGGTTCCCCTGGCTCCGGGGTGGGACGAGCATGTCCGGCGGATCAGCAGCCTGGAGGCGTTGGTCCAAGGAGGAAAAGAGCGCGTCGAAAGCTTTGTCATGGTGGGAACGACGCCGACACTGGTGGCCGCCCATCCCATCCTGACGAGCAAAAAGGCGGGGCCCAGCCCGGGTGTGCTGATCTTTGCCCGCACGGCCGATGACGCCTTTTTGCGTGCCCTGTCGAAGCGGACGCAGGCCGATGTGCGCTTTCTCGCCGATCCGGCCAAAGAGCCGCCTCCGGGCGGGCCGTTTTTTCAGGAGATCGTCGACAAGGATACGGTGTTGGGCTATGCGCCCCTCGCTGATTTGTATGGAAGACAGGGGTATTATCTGGTCAGCGCGGTTCCGCGGTTGATCACCATGCAGGGGCAGCAGCAGATGGGCGCCTTTCTCGTGTCGGTTATCGCCTTTGGCCTCTTTTTCGTCGCCATGACGCTGCTGATTTTGCGTGGCGTCCTGCTGCCCCGCTTGCAGCGGATCGATGACTTTATGAATGCCGTCAGTGCGGGGGAGGATCTCTCCATCCGGCTGCATCTGCCGGGCAATGATGAATTGTCGAAGATCGCCGCGACGATGAACGCCATGCTCGAGCGGATCGAGGAGTCCAACGGGCGAACGCTGCGCCTCTTTCAGACGGTTCGGAGGGAACTGGAAGAGCGGGAAAAGGCGGAAGAAGCGCTCCGGTTTTTCAGCCTCCACGACGCATTGACCGGCACCTACAACCGGGCCTTCTTTGAAGCGGAGTTGGGGCAGGTCGTGGAGGAGAAGGCCGGCGGCATCGGCATCATCTGCTGCGATGTGGACGGGCTGAAACTCGTGAACGATACACTGGGCCATTCTGTCGGCGACACGCTCCTGATTCAGACGGCGCAGATCTTGCAAGGGGTCTTTCAGGAAAAGGGGATCGTGGCCCGCATGGGCGGCGATGAATTTGTCGTGCTGTTGCGCAACGTCGATGAAGGCCAGATGCAGCGCGCGTGCCAGCGGATCAGGGAATCGCTGGAAATGGTAAAACCGGAAATCATGGGTTTCCGGCTGAGCCTGTCGGTGGGCTGGAAATACAGCCGCCGTCCCCCAGGCGATGAGGAAACGATCCGGGCGTTGATGCGCGATGCCGATGACACCATGTACCGGCACAAGTTGTCCAGCAGCCAGAGCAACCGCAACGCTCTGGTGCAGGCGTTGATGAAGATGCTGGAGGCGCGGGACTACATCACCGAGGGCCATTCGCAGCGGTTGCAGGAGTTGGTGATCCGGTTGGGGAAGGCTGTGGGGCTGCCTGAGGAGCGGTTTAACGATCTGTGCCTGCTGGCTCAGTTTCACGATATCGGCAAAGTGGGCATCCCCGACCAGATCCTGTTCAAGCCGGGGCCGCTGACGCCGGAAGAACGCAAGGAAATGGAGCGCCACGCAGAAATCGGCCACCGCATCGCCCAGGTGGTTCCGGGGCTGCTGCCGGTGGCCGATCTGATCCTCAAACACCATGAGTGGTGGAACGGCAAGGGGTATCCGCTGGGATTACAGGGAGAGGAGATCCCCATGGAAGCGCGCATCCTGGCCATCACCGATGCCTTTGACGCCATGACGAACGACCGGACCTACCGGAAAGCCTTGAGCGAGGAAGCGGCCTTTGCCGAGTTGAGACGTTGCAGCGGCGTCCAGTTTGACCCCCAGTTGGTGGAGCGGTTTATCGCTATTGTCGGCGAGAACGGGGAAAAAGCCGCTACGGCGTAAACGACGGGCTGGGTAGGATCTGTAGTTCAGCGCTTCGACGGGTGGAGCGCGCCAACCGTCCCGGTGGCGGGTCTCCCTTATTGATGACCGCCAATGCCGCCGGGGAGGAATTTCCCTATGGCCTCCCGCAGGGAGGCGAACTCTGCGTCAGCCTGCTGGATCCAACACCCGGCTTTTGCTTGAAGGGCGCCATCGAGGCGCTCTTTTTTTGCGAGTTGTTCCAGTTCGGCGCAGATGCCCATGAGGCGGCAGGCGCCCAGATTGCCGCTCCCCGACTTGATGTAGTGGGCGAGGAAGCGGAGTTCCTGGAGATCCCCTTGGTCATGGGCGGCCTTCAGCGCCTCTAGACGGGCGGGTGTATCTTGCAAGAAGGTATGGTAAAGGGTTTGCAGATCGTCGGGGTCAAGTTCTGTGCTGAGTTGCCGGAACTTGTCGAAGACCTCCCGATGGGCGCTTTCGGCCGGCGGTTCCGTCAGGTAGCGTTCCAACAGCCGGTGAAATCGTTCGAGATGAATCGGTTTGGTGAGGTAATCATTCATCCCTGCCGCTAGGCACTTCTCCCGGTCGTCGCCGAGGGCATTGGCGGTCAAGGCGATGATCGGCGTGGTTCGCCGGCACTGCTCCCGTTCCCGGCGACGGATCTCGCGGGTGGCCTCCAGGCCATCCATGGCAGGCATCCGAAAATCCATCAGGATGAGGCGGTACTCACGGGACAGGGCGGCCTCGACCGCCTGCCGGCCATCGGAAACGATATCGACGGCAGTGAGCCCCAACCTGCCGAGCAGCAGTCGTATCAGCTTTTGGTTGGTCTCGTTATCCTCTGCAAGGAGGATTGGAAGATTGGGAAGGGGTGCCTGTCGAGCCGGTGCGACTTGCGGCGCCGCGGGGGAGAGGAGAGCGGCGCAAGGAACGGGGCGCGCCAAATCTGTCGGTCTAACGGACGGTTTCAGGGGGAGGGAAAACCAGAAGGTGGAGCCTTGGCCAAGGGCGCTCTCGACGCCGATGTGGCCGCCCATCATTTCGACGAGGCGCTTGGAGATGCTCAATCCCAACCCGGTTCCGCCAAAGCGGCGGGTGGTCGACAGATCGGCCTGGGAAAAGGGGGTGAAGAGCGTTGACAAGGTGTCCGGGTCGATGCCAATGCCGCTGTCACAGACGGAAAAGTAAATGGTCAGAGAGGAATCGGTTTCGCTCGCCACGGTCGCTTCGACGCGCACCGACCCCTGATCGGTGAATTTGATGGCGTTGCCGATCAGGTTAAAGAGCACCTGTTGCAGGCGCAACGGATCGCCCCGGACCAGGCGGCGCAGCCGCGGGTCGAGGGTGACGGCGAAGGAAAGCCCCTTTTCCTTCGCCCGTGGGGCAAGCATCTTCACCAGTTCGTCGATCGAATCGGCCAGGTTGAAGTCGAGAATCTCCAGGTTCATCCGGCCCGCTTCGATTTTGGAGATGTCAAGGATGTCGTTCAGGATGGACAGCAGGATCTCCGTCGAAGAGCGAAGGGTGGCGGTATAGTCGCGCTGTGTCTCGTCCAGTACTGTGTCCAGCAGCAATTCTGTCAATCCCAGGATGCTGTTCATGGGCGTGCGGATCTCATGGCTCATGACGGCAAGAAACTCGCTCTTGGCTCGGTTGGCGCGGACGGCGATTTCTGTGGCCTCCTCCAGGGCGACCATGGCTTGCCGGCGTTCGGTCATGTCTTCGGCGATCCCGGCAGTCCGGGCGATCCGGCCCTGTTCGTCAAAGACAGGGAAGCTGCGCGCCCAGATCCAGCGAATCGAGCCGTCGGGCCGTAGGATCCGGTATTCCTCATCAAAAAAGCCGGTTTGACGGAAGGAACTGGAAAGCACTTGAAGGATGCGGGGCCGGTCTTCCGGGTGGATCGAATCGATAAAGGCGTTTGGGTTGACCAGGAGGTAGTCGCGGCTGCGACCCCAGATGGTCTCATAGGCCGGGCTGATGTAGATCATCTTTTGGGGCGTTCGCAGCCAGACGACCTGGCGCAGGTTCTCGGCCAGTTGCCGCAGGTTCAGTTCGCTCTCGCGGAGTCGTTTTTCCATCGACTTTTCCCGCGTAATGTCTGTGATCAGGCCATCGACGCGGATGATCTGCCCCTGCTGCTCGACAGGCGCGCCTTGGATGCGGAGCCAGCGGGATTCCCCGCCGGGCAAAGAGAGACGGCACATCTGATCGAAGGGGAGGCCTTTTCGGCAATGGTCGAACATGGATGCAAAAAGCGCCTGATCTTCGGGATGGATGAACGCCTTCCACCGATCAGGGTGTTCAAAAAAGGCCTGCGCCGGCTGGCCGAGGATCCGGTCACTGTTTGGCGTGACCTGCAGCAGGCGGTTCTCGATCAGATCGAAGGACCAAAAGACGTGGTCCAACTGAATGAAGGTATTCCACAACTGTTCACGGGCTGCTTCCGATTCGCGGAGGCGGTGTCTAAGATCGGTTTGCTTGTCGATGGGATCTTCCATGGTCAACCCTCCATGCCCGGGTGAGTAGCGACCTGCCCCGTAGACATGATCAGCATACAGAAAGAGAACGAAAAAGTAAGTTTTTCCAACATTCATGATAACACAGTAGAGCCAAGACGAGAACCGCCGACGGCGCAGGACGCCCTTGTCACCGAACTCCACATTTTGGCGCGTATGTTTTTTCTTCTGTCTGCAATGCTATTTTTGATAGCGTAGCAAGAGGAGTGGTCGCATGCAAGCGAAACGAGCCGAAGAGATACTGAATTCGCCATCGACGGTGGAGGTGCTCTACCAACACAACTCCGTGTGGATCGAGAAGGTGGATCCCCAAAATGGGTTGGCTCAGGTGAAGCTATTGGGACCGGGAAACCAGATCGAGGTGCCCATTGCCGATTTGCAGGAGCGCCACTAGGGCTTCTCCTCGCGGCACAGCATAGTAAGACGCCCCTTTCCTCCAGGGTGGCCCGGAGGAAAGGGGCGTCATGTTGTGTTTTCGTCTTGGTTTACAGAGGGGGCCCGCAGTAGGCGCGGCGGCTGCGTCCGTTACAGCGGGCGTGATGGTTCCCCTGAGGCGGGTTCCGGCGCGGGCGCCGCTGGCTGCGCCAGGGGGGCGACGGCAGGTTCCGCCGGCGAGGACGATTCATCTCGCGAGCGGTGACGCAGCAGCAGGGCGAGCCCGCCGATGCCGAAAATGCCGCCGAAGACGATGCTCTTCAGGTAAGAGTAGTACTGCTCATAGTAGCGGAGAAAACCGTTGTGGGGCAGGGGCGTGTCCAGGATGATCAGCGTCGACAGGGCGAGCAAGATGACGCCCATCCGGCCCGGGCGGCGTTGCCAGGTGTCGACAAGCCAGGTAAAGATGATGACGTCGCTGTCGGTGACGGCGAGGCCGGCCTGGCGCTTTTGCATCAAGTGATAGGCGTCAAAAAAGCCGTAACCGACGATGACCGGCAAGAGGAAGTTGAAGGAATCGGGGAAGATATTCCAATCGGTCAGCGCCCACAAGCCCCAGAAGAGGGCAAGCAGTTGCACGCCACGGCGCATCAGGCCGAGGTACATCTGGCCGACCCCAGGCATCAGCGAAATCAGGGAAAAGCCCAGCCGTTGCAAGGTAGTCCGTTTCTGAGGCAGCGGGGCAAAGGGCGGGTAGTGGTAAGAGCCCGGTGGGAAGGGATGGCCGGGATTGCCGCCAGGGTAAAAGGCGGCGTTGGGCGGCGTCGGGGCGCTGGACGGCGGTGGGCTGCCGGAAGGGAGCGGGCCGCCGGGAGGGATGGCAGCGCCGGGAAGGGCGCAGTCCCCAGTGGCTGTGGCGCCTCCGCCGCCCATTCCGCCGCCGGGGGGAGCGGCGCTCCCCAGGGCGCTGGGAGTGGTTCCCCCAAAGGGCGACGCGGTTCGGGGCTGGCCGGCTTCGGCGGCGCATTGGGGACAGATCCAGCCCTGCTGCACCGGCAGCAGCGGCCCGTTATGGAACCCGCAGAGGGTGCAGGCGGGGCGCTTGGGAGTGTCGATGGTGTCGTTATCGGCGGAGAACATCGGGTCACCTCTTTTTTTGCGTTATGCGGTGGGGAACACCGGCAGGGGCGGCGCGGCAAGGGGCAGTCGAATCAGGAAGGCGGCCCCGCCTTCAGGCGGCGCCGGTTCGAGGAGGATGCTGCCGCCATGGGCGGCGATGATCTCGCGGCTGATGGCCAGGCCCAGACCGGTGCTGCCGTTTTTGCTGTTGCGGGCCGTGTCGGCGCGGGCGAAGCGTTCAAAGAGGCGCTCGCGCAGATGGGCCGGCACGCCCATGCCCGTGTCGGCGATGCGCAGGAGCGCTGTGTTGCCCTGGGCGGCCAAGGTGACATAGACGCCGATGCCGGGGCCGTTATGTTCGATGGCGTTTTTCAGGACGTTTTTGATCGCCCGTTCCAGATGGGAGACGTCGACGCTGGCCCAGAGGGCGATCTCCGGGATGTCGGCGTCGAGGTGCTGCCCGGCCAGTTCGATGTCTGGCAGGATGTCAGCGGTCCAGCGACGGGTGAGTTCCGCCAGGTCGGCTGAGCGCGGTTGCAGGGCAAAGTCGGGATGCACCAGTTTGGCTGTCAGGAAGAGGTCATCGACGATGCGCCCCATGATCAGGGCTTTGGCGTGGATGATGCCGCCGTACTTGCGGGCTTGTTCCGGCTCCCGGTAGGCGATGTCGCTGAGCGCCTCGGCATAGCCTTCGATGGAAGCCAGCGGGGTGCGCAGGTCATGGGAGAGGCCGGCGAAGAGGTCGCGCTGCTTTCCGGCGATCTCCTGTTCCCGCTGTTTGAGGGCGCCGAGGGCGGTGTTCAACTGGTTGAAGACGACGAAGAGGTCGCCGAACTCATCTTTGCGCCACGATTGAATGCGGTAGCTCGTGTCGCCGCGGCGCATGTTTTCGAGACCGCCGGCCAGTTTTTTCAGGGGCGCCCGCAGGAGCCAGGAGAAGGCCAGGGCGGCGACCAGGTTGACGGCGAGGATGCCGGCGCCAGCCGTGAGGGGCACGCCGGCGAGCAGCACCGTGCGCTCCTCGGGGGTGTGACGCCGGGCATCGGAGGCCGAATCCGGTTCGTAGCGAAGGAGCAGGTAGTAGGTTTCGCCCCCGACGCTCAGAGGGGCGGCTTCATAGGCCGTCTTTCCGTTGGCGGCAGCGAGCGATGCCTGTTCCGGTTCGAACAGGGCCTCGAACCGGTCGATCCGCACCTGCAGGGGCGTGCGGGTGGCCTCCATGATCTGGGCCATCGTGTAACGGTCGGGAAAGTGATCGTTGGCGGCGATGGCGGGGTTGTTGCTCCGGTTCCAGGTGGTCCTTGTCGTCAGCGCCACGCCGTTGCTGTCGAGGAGTTGCACCGAGGCGGAAGGGATGTGAAAGTCACGGTCGAAGGCGAGCGTCTCAATCAGGCGATCGCGACTGATGTTGGTCGCGCGACCGGTTCTGTTGGTATCGGAAGCCGGGGTCGGTGGCGTTGGCGTTTCCTGAAGCGGGAGATGGAGGGGATCGATGGATCCCACCGGTTCGGCGTGGTAGCGTTCCCGCCAACGCTCGATCTGGGCCGCCACCTGACGATGTTCGAAGTTGTTGTCGTCGGGACGCAGCAGTTCCTGGTAGAGGATCAGCATCCCCAAAAGGGTGGAGGCGGCGGCGACACCGGAAATTAAAAGGAAGAAGAAGAAGGCCTGGGTGCGGATCTTCATGGCCGTTCTCCCTTCGGGAGCGAGCGAGGCGCCGGGGCGGACGGCGGGGTTGCTGTCGAGTCTGTGGCCGAGGCCGGAACTACGGCAGGGGGCGGCGGCGGACTGGAACAAGGCGGCGCCGGTGTCTTTAGGCGGTAGCCGAGGCCGCGGATATTTTCCAGCCACTCGCCGGCGCCGGGCAGGGCTTCGTCGAGCTTGCGACGCAGGCTGCGGATGTGCACCATGATGGTGTTGTCATTGCCGTAGTAGGGCTCATGCCATACCTGTTCATAGACCTGCTGTTTTGTGTAGACGCGGCCTGGCGCGGCGGCGAAGAGTCGCAAGAGTTCCCACTCCTTGGCGCGCAGGTCCAGGGTGACGTCGTTGAGTTTCGCCTCGGCGCAGATGGGGTCGAGGCAGAGGGGGCCGATGACGATGGGCGATTCGACGGGCGCTTGACGGCTGCGGCGGCGCAGGTGGGCGTTGACGCGCGCCACCAGTTCGCGGGGGCTGAAGGGCTTGGCCACGTAATCGATAGCGCCCAGGTTGAGGCCCAGGATACGGTCCGGTTCGTCGCCGCGGGCCGACAGGATGAAGAGGGGGCATTCCAATTCGTCGCGCAGCATCCGGCAGACATCCAGGCCGTTGAGTTTGGGCATCATCACATCGAGGATGACCAGGTCGGGCCGTTCGGCGCGGGCCAGTCGCAGCGCTTCCTCGCCATGGGCGGCGAGCAGCACGGCGTAGCCGTCGTGCTCCAGGTAGCCGGCGACGAGTTCGCGAAGTTCCGGGTCGTCGTCGGCCAGAAGGATGCGCAGGGGCGGCCCGTTGGCGTCACGGCTTCCGGGCGGTGTCGGTTCCAATTGCCATGTCTCCTTTCTATCTGTTGGCGGGTAATGGCCCCTTGAAGGGCCTTTTCGCAGGGAGATGGCCACTGCGGGGAGGGAATCAGCGGTATCGCTAAGAACAGTATAAGGGAACGGCCTTTCGTGAAAATAAGACGAATCTTAATTCAGGCTTAAATCAAGGGGCGCCTTTTCTGTGACAGGCGCCCCTTCAGGGACGACGGAGGTGGATGCGTGTGAAACAAAGGGGTCTGACGACGGCCCTGGTCTCTCTGTTTGTGGTTGCCAGCTTCCTCACGGGCACGCTCCTGCCGGTGTTCGCTGCCGATCAGCGAACGGGCGCAGGGGAAAGCGGGGCGCCTCTCGGGCCCGACGGGGCGGGAGCCGTCCCCTTCATCGTCGAGGGCTTTGAACAAGGGGTTGGCGACTGGACGCTGCAATCGAAAGCAGGCGATGGCGACGGGAGCGTAAGCCTGGAATACGGATCCTACACCAGCGGAGGCGGCGACGGGGCGGGCAGCGGATATGCCTCCTGGGGGAGCGCTCCAAACGGTGGCTATGGCGGAACCAGCGACGCCGCCGGTGGTCATTCCGTCCGCATCGCCCCGGGCGGCGAAGGCGGGTGGCGCTTTGCGTCGCTCAAGCAGATCCCCGTCGCGACGGGCGATCGGCTTGAACTGAGAGGGTGGATCCGGCGCCAGGGAAGCGGATCGACAACGTTGACGGCAACGGGCTGTGACGCCCAGGGAAATGCCGTGGCTTGGAAGGTTGAGGCGCCGGTGATCGAGGGAGAGAAGGCATGGACGCCCGTCGTCGCCCCTGTGGTGATTCCACCGGGTGTGGCCTTCGTTCAGGCGCAACTGGCGGGCGAGGGCGGCGGCGTGACCTGGCTCGATGATCTCTGCCTCGTTCCGGTCATGGCCCCGCGGCGCAATCCCGCCATGCCGGCGGAGGCCCGCCTGGAAAATGCGGCCATTGCTGTTTCTGTACATACCGGCGACATCACCCTGAGCGTCGCCGACAAGCGGACCGGCCAGACCTGGCGGCAGCGACCGCTGCGTTCCGACTTTATCCTGCTGGATGTTCAACGGGGCAACTCGATCCTGCTGGCTTTGCGTGACCGGGTGACCGGGCAAGACACGCTGGCGACGATCCGCCTGGTCGGCGATCGCCCGGAATTTACGGTTACCCTGTCGGGAGACGGGACGATGGCGTCGCCGGTGAGCTTTCCCCACCCCTTTGTCAGCGCGCCGGGGACCCAGTTGGTGCTCCCGCGCGGCGAAGGCGTCCTCTATCCTGTCGATGAACCGTCCCTTCCCGCCATGCGGCTTCCCGCCTACAGCGGGGAAGGGCTGACGATGCCCTTTTGGGGGATCACCGATGGAGATCGGGGCTTGATGACCCTGTTGGAGACGCCCGACGACAGCGCCGCCCAGATCGAACGGATCGACGGGATGCTGGCGGTGTCACCGCAGTGGGATCCGCAAAAGGGACGGCTCGGGTATAGCCGCCGCCTCCGCTATGTCCTCTTCGACAAGGGCGGTTTTGTGGCCATGGCCAAGCGTTACCGCGATCAGGTCCGGGAAGCGGGCCGGTGGGTCTCGCTGGAGGAAAAAATCCGGCTCAATCCCATGGCGGGCAAGCTGATCGGCGCAGCGAGCGTCTGGTATACGGGAAAGGGCGATCGGGACGTTGCCCGGGACATGAAGGACGCCCGGATGGACAAGGTCTTGTGGAACCATGACGACAGCGGCGGGCAGGTCCCCCTGAAGCCGGAAACGGTAGAGGATATCCAGGCCTTGGGGTATCTGGCCGGACGGTATGATGTGTTTCACCGGGCGATCGATCCCGAACAGGCGTCGCTGCTGGAAGGGGGGCTCGATCCGCGCTGGCCCCAGTCGGCCTGGCCCGACGGACTCGTCACCGGCGCCGACGGCAACTGGGTGCGCGGCTGGAAGGCGAAAGGCCAAGGCGGCGGCTGGATCGACGGCGCCATCGTCAATGACGAAGAGGCGCTGACCATCGCCCGCTGGCGGATTCCCTCGGCGGTGGAGAAAGCCGCCTATGGCGCGTGGCTGATCGACGGGGCCACATCGTTGCCCTGGCAGGAAGACTACAGCCCGCGCCATCCGATGACGCGCTCTCAAAGCCGGCAGCAGCGCATCAACCTGCTCAAGGTGGCCGCTGACGAGTGCAAGCGGGTGACCGGGAGCGTATCGGCCCATGACGCGGCGGCGCCCGTGGTCCACTATTTTGAGGGCGCCATGAGTGTAGCGAAGGACTCCGTCGACGAACAACGCCGGATTCCCTTGTGGGAGTTGGTGTACCATGACAGCGTCCTGTCCTATTGGCATCGGGAAGAAGGCAACAACAGCCGACCCGACCAATGGCTGAAGCGGGATCGGCTCAACATCCTCTATGGCACGCCCCCCCTGTACACCCTCAGCCGGGAAGCCTGGGAAACGGGGAAAAAGAACATCGTCGAGAGCGATCAACAGGTCAGCGCTGTCGCCGCCAAAGTCGGGACCGCTGAAATGACCGATTTTCGTTACCTGACGCCGGACCGGTCGGTCCAGCAGTCGGTCTTCGCCAACGGCGTGACGGTGACCGTGAATTTTGGCAGTAGTCCCTACCAAATTGACCGGTGGACGGAACTGCCGCCCATGGGATACCGGGTGGTGGAGACGCAGGAAGCCGGTCAATGAGGCCGGCCGATGATGAATGAACGAGGGGGATGACGCAATGACGATGAGACCCTGCGCCTTTGACGAACGAATCAACCGGCAGTCCACCAACAGCCTGAAATGGGACACCCTCCGGGATGTCTTCGGGCGGGAAGACCTGTTGCCCCTCTGGGTGGCGGATATGGATTTCCCGTCGCCTCCGGAAGTGATCGAGGCCCTGAAAGAGAAGGCGGCCCACCGCGTCTATGGCTACCACGTCCGCAGCGAATCCTTTTTTCAGTCTGTCGTCGAGTGGTTTGGACGCCGCCACAACTGGCCCATCGAACGGGAGTGGGTCGCCCTGACACCGGGTGTCGTGCCCTCGATCTGCCTGGCCATTCAAGCGTTCACCTCGCCTGGCGACGGCGTGGTCATCCAATCGCCCGTCTACCCGCCCTTTTTCCGCTGTGTCAAGGAAAACGGCCGCCGGATCGTGGAGAATCCGCTCCGCCAGGTGAACAGCCGGTACGAGATGGATTTTGACGACTTAGCCGCCAAACTGGATGAGGGCGTCAAGATGCTGGTGCTCTGCAGCCCCCATAACCCGGTCGGTCGCGTCTGGACGGAAGCGGAGCTGCGCCGGCTGAACGATCTCTGCTGCGAGCGGGATATCCTCATCCTCTCCGATGAGATCCATTGCGATCTCGTCTTTCAAGGACACCGCCACACCCCCTTCGCCGCTTTGGGCGCGGAAGCGGCGGCCCGCACGGTGACCTGTGTGGCGCCGAGCAAGACCTTCAACATCGCCGGCCTGAACACATCCTTTGTGATCATCTCCGACGAAGGGCTGCGGCGGCGGTTCCGGCAGGTCATGCTCTCGCTCAGCCTGGGCGAGGGGAATCTCTTTGGCGTGGCGGCTTCGGAAGCGGCCTACCGGCATGGCGACGCCTGGTTGGATGCGCTGCTGCCCTACCTGGAGGGCAATGCCGACTATCTGACGCGCTATGTGAGTGAACGGATGGGCGAACTGGACATCGTCAAGCCCGAGGGAACCTACCTGGGGTGGCTCGACTGCCGCCGTTTGGGCCTGCGGCCGGCGGAACTGAAGCGCTTTTTCGTGGAGGAGGCGAAGGTCGGCATGAATGACGGCCTCACCTTCGGCCAACCGGGCGCGGGATTTGCCCGCATCAACTTCGGCTGTCCCCGGGAACTGTTGGTCGAGGGGCTGCAGCGGATCGAGGCCGCCTTGCGCCGCCGGTGATAGGCGCCCGAGGGACGGAACGAAAAACTGCCAAAGAGGGCGACAGGCGATCCTGCGGCCTCTTTGGCAGTTTTTATCGTCCAAGGTAGGTGTAAATGGGGAGATTTCAAAAGGCGGGACCGGCGCCCCTTTTAGCAGCAGCAGCCGCTTTGCCGGTAGGCGCCATGGTGGGTCGGGCCGACATAGCCATTCAGGGGGAAGCCGAGACGGATCGCCTCGGTGATGAACTTCTTGGCCGTCCAGATGGCGTCGCGGACGGAATCGCCTTTGGCCAGGCCGGCGGCGATGGCCGCCGAGGTGGTGCAACCGGCGCCATGGGTGTAGGTGGTGTCGAACCGCTCCGACTCAAGGACTTCAAAGGTGTTTCCGTCGTAGAGCAGGTCGATGGCCCTTTCGCCGGCCAGTTTGGCTCCTCCCTTGATCAGGACATAGGCGACGCCGAGCTTGTGAATCGCTTCGGCGGCTTCTTTCATGTCATCGAGGGTCTTGATCGGCCCATGGCCGCTCAACTGGGCCGCCTCAAAGAGGTTCGGCGTGACGACGGTGGCCCGGGGCACGAGCACATCGCGCAGGCTGACCAGGTTGTCCGGCTGCATCACCTCATCGGTGCCCTTGCAGACCATGACGGGGTCGACGACGACATTCTTCAGGTTGTGCTCGTCGATGGCGCGGGCGGCCACTTCGACGATCTCCGGGGTGCCGAGCATCCCTGTCTTCATGGCATCGACGCCGATGGAGAGGATCGTGTCCAACTGGGCTTGCAAGGTCTCGATGGCGATGGGGAAGACCTTGTGGGACCAGTCCTTCGGGTCCATGGAGACGATGGTGGTGATGGCCGTCATGCCGTAGACGCCCAGTTCTTGAAAGGTTTTCAGATCGGCCTGAAGGCCGGCGCCGCCGCTGCTATCAGAACCGGCGATGGTTAACGCCTTGGGAATCGTCATGGGATGCTCCTCCTCGTTACTGCTGTCAATCGACTGAAGCGTGCTATGGTTTTGTATCCCGAGTGTCGCAGGAACATATGCCCCTGCGACAGGCGGAAAGTCTTCCTCAATTATAGCAACCCATCCGGCGATCGCAACCTAAAATGGGGATGAGGGGCGCGCGCCGATATCTTATTGAATGGAAAAATCGCGCGCCCGGCGTTTTCACTCTTTTGGGCCTGTCTTCGCTTATGATAAACTACAATTTGTATAAGAATAATGACGAACAAGAAAATCCAATCGCTGGATTTCTTTTGAGAAAGGTGAGCGTCGTGGAAGGCAAATCACTCCCGCCGAATTTTATCAAGAACATCATCCTTGAGGATATAGAATCGGGCCGCGTCGATGAGGTCGTCACCCGCTTCCCGCCCGAGCCGAACGGCTACCTGCACATCGGCCACGCCAAATCGATCTGCCTCAACTTCGAGGTAGCCGACGAGTTCAAGGGCCGCACCCACCTCCGCTTTGACGACACGAACCCGGTGAAGGAAGACACGGAGTACGTTGAATCGATCAAAGAGGACGTGCGCTGGCTCGGCTTTGAGTGGGAGAAGCTGTTCTTCGCCTCCGATTATTTTGATGAGATGTACAACCGCGCCGTCCTCCTGATCAAAAAGGGCAAGGCCTATGTGGATGACCTGTCGGCCGAGGAGATCCGCCAAATGCGGGGCACCCTGACCGAGCCGGGGAAGGAGAGCCCCCATCGCAACCGGAGCGCTGAGGAGAACCTGGACCTCTTCGAGCGGATGCGCAAGGGTGAGTTCAAAGACGGCGAGAAGGTGCTGCGGGCCAAGATCGACATGGCGTCGCCGAACATCAACATGCGCGACCCCGTCCTCTACCGCATCGCCCATGCCAGCCACCACAACACAGGCGACAAGTGGTGCATCTACCCCATGTACGACTTCGCCCATCCCCTGGAGGACGCCGTCGAGGGCGTCACCCACTCCATCTGCACCCTCGAATTCGAGGATCATCGCCCCCTTTACGACTGGGTGATCGAAGAGTGCGAGATGGCCTGCCGCCCCCGCCAGTACGAGTTCGCCCGCCTGAACCTGACGAACACGGTCATGAGCAAGCGCTGGCTGAAAAAGCTCGTCGACGAAGCCATCGTCGACGGCTGGGACGACCCCCGCATGCCCACCATCTCGGGCCTGCGCCGGCGCGGCTACACGCCGGAGGCGATCCGCGCCTTCGCCCGCGAGATCGGCGTCGCCAAGGCCAACAGCACCGTTGACTCGAAGATGCTGGAGCACTTCATCCGCGAGGACCTGAAACTGAAGGCGCCGCGCACCATGGCCGTTTTGCGCCCTTTGAAGGTGGTCATCACCAACTACCCCGAAGGCCAGGTCGAGATGCTGGAGGCGGAGAACAACGCTGAAAACCCGGAGATGGGCCTCCGCCAGATCCCCTTTTCCCGGGAGATCTACATCGAACAGGACGACTTCATGGAGGAGCCGCCGAAGAAGTACTTCCGCCTCTTCCCCGGCAACGAGGTGCGGCTGAAAAGCGCCTACTTCATCAAGTGCCACGATGTGATCAAAGACGCCGAGGGCAACATCGCAGAGCTTCATTGCACCTATGATCCGGAGACGAAGAGCGGCTCCGGCTTCGAAGGCCGCAAGGTGAAAGGGACGATCCACTGGGTCGAGGCCAGCCGGGCGCTGCCGGCCGAGTTCCGCCTCTACGAGCCCCTGATCCTGGACGAGACGGCGGGCGAGGACAAACCCTTCCTGGAGCGGATCAACCCCAACTCCCTGGAAGTGCGGCAAGGCTACGTGGAGCCCAACATGGTCGAAGCCAAGGGCCAAGACAAGTTCCAGTTCTTCCGTCACGGCTACTTCAACGTCGATCCGAAGGAGACAACGGAGGAGAAAAAGGTCTTCAACCACATCGTCTCCTTGAAGAGTTCTTTCCAACTGGCGAAGTAAAACCAAACATCCAGGCACAACGAGTATGCCACCACCCGACGGATTCTTGCTGAACGGGGTGGTGGTTTTTTCTCATCGCGCCGGGGGGCGCGGCGTAATCAAGGCAATGAGGTGGAAAGCTGTGAACGAGGTGATGGGCATGGAAAAATCAACGCCAGAGGAGAAACAGGAACGGGCCACCTTCGCCGGCGGCTGTTTCTGGTGCATGGTGACGCCCTTTGAAGAGATGGACGGGATCATCCGTGTCGTCTCGGGCTACACCGGCGGGAAGACGGAGAATCCCACCTATGAGGAGGTCTGCGCCGACCGGACCGGCCATTACGAAGCGGTGCAGATCACCTTCAACCCCGATGTCCTGCCCTACAAAAAGCTGCTGGACATCTACTGGCAACAGATCGATCCCACTGATCCAGGGGGACAGTTTCATGACCGCGGCTCCTCTTACCGGACAGCGATCTTTTTTCACAACGAAGCGCAGCGGGAAACAGCGGAGGCCTCCAAGCGGGCGCTCGAAAGGGAGGGTGTCTTCGCCAAGCCCATCGTGACGCCCATCCTCCCTGCCGGCCCCTTCTATCTGGCTGAAGAGTATCACCAGGACTATCATAAAAAGAATCCCATCCGCTACGGCCTCTACCGGCTCGGTTCGGGGCGGGACGCCTTCATCGCCCATCATTGGAAGAAGAGTGTTCGGGGAAAGGTTCAACCTGAGAAAGGCCAACCATCGAAAGACCAACTGGCGAAAGATCAACCGGCGAAAAGCCAACCGGTGAAAGGCACGATGGAGAAGGACCACTCAGACCTGCGCCAACGGCTCACTCCCATCCAGTACGAGGTGACCCAGAACAACGCCACCGAGCCCCCCTTCCGCAATGAGTTCTGGGACAACAAGCGCGAAGGCATTTATGTCGACATCGTCTCCGGCGAGCCCCTCTTCAGTTCCTTGGAGAAGTTTGACTCCGGCTGCGGCTGGCCCAGCTTCACCCAGCCCCTTCATGAAGAAAACATTGCGGAGCGGAACGACAGCAGCCACGGCATGATCCGCACGGAGGTGCGCAGCCGCAACGGCGATTCCCACCTCGGCCATGTCTTCGATGACGGCCCGGCGCCAGGCGGGCTTCGCTACTGCATCAACTCGGCGGCGCTGCGCTTTATTCCCAAAGAGGATCTGGAAAAAGAGGGCTACGGCGACTACCGTCGGCTGTTTGAACGGGGAAGATGACAGCCGGCGTTTGGCCAAAAAAATAATCCCATTTTAACCTGAACGTAACACTGGCTTGTCCTCCCGTCCTTATAATGGGGTCGATTGGATGCCGCCGGCCGGGCGACGGACGCCCGGTTCACAGCAAGGCAGCCCGATAGGGAAACGTCGAGGAGGAACATGGATGAAGAAGCAAACCATAAAAGCTGCTGCCCTGATCATGTCTGGCGCCCTGCTGATGGGAGCCAGCCCGGTCTGGGCCGATGACGACGCGGCGAGGGTCGCCGTGCCCAGCGATGTGAGCATAACCGTCAACGGGAACACAGTGACGATGAAGGATGCGCCGGTGAATGTGGACGGGCGATTGTACCTGCCCCTGCGGGCCTTGGCCGATATGGACAACAAATATGTCGATTGGGATCCCCTCTCCGGCACGGCTCAATTGACCGAAAAGGCGCGCCTGACAGGCAAGTACACCCTGAAGAACCCCGCCGACCTGGGCAAAGGCGCCAAGATGGGCATGGGCTCCTCCCTCGTTCACCTGCCGTCCGACCCGCCGAACATCTTCTATTCGAGCACCGATCGCGGTCCCAACGGCGAGGTCGACATCGACGGCGAGACGCGCCGCACCTTCCCCATCGCTGCCTTTACGCCCACCATCTATAAGATCGCTCTCGAAAAAGACGAGATCAAGGTGCTGGAGAGCATCCCCCTGAAACTGGCCAAGGGCGTTGACCCCATCACCAAGACCCCCTACATCTCCGGCATTTCCAACATTGACAGCGATGAAAAGCCTTATGACGAGACGGGCAAGCAGTTGCTTCCCCTTGACCCCTACGGCCTGGACGTGGAAGGCATCGCCTACAATCCCGCCGATGACACCTTTTGGCTCTGTGACGAGTACCGTCCCAGCCTGGTCCAGGTCAAGCGGGACGGCACGCTCCTGCAGCGCCTCGTCCCGGCCGGTGACGCCGCGAAACTGAACTCGCCGGAAGTGCCCCTCAAAGAGACCATCCCCGCCGTCTACGCCAAGCGAAACATCAACCGCGGCTTTGAGGGTGTCAGCATCACCCCCGACGGCAAGTGGATGTTCGCCGTCATCCAGAATCCTCCCATGAACCCCGATAAGGAGACCCGCAAATCGCGGGCCTACCGGATCCTCAAGCTGAATGCCGCCACAGGCCAAGCGGTGGGCGAATTCGCCTATCTCGCCGATGACGCCAAATCCTTCAAAGGACTCAAACAGTTCGACATCGTCCTCTCGGATATCGTCGCCGTCAATGAACATAGGGTTCTCGTCGATGAGCGGGACAAGAACGCCGGCGCCGCCGCCCAACTGAAAAAGATTTACCTGGCCGACCTGAGCCGGGCGACGAACATCCTCGGGCGTTTCGACACGCCAGCAGAGGGCCAGCCGGCGCTGGAACAGATGACCGTAGAGGGGATGGAGGCAGCGGGCGTCACCCCGCCGCTCAAGCGGACCATCGTCAACCTGGTCGACAGCGCTTATCCCTTCGAGAAGATGGAAGGCGTCGCCCTCGTCGACGGCAAGACCCTGGCCGTGATCAACGACAACGACTTCGGCGTCGACCCGGCCAGTTCGACTGGAGCGCTCACCCAACTGTGGACCTTTGAGTTGCCCTACACCTTGAAATAGTTCGGAAAAAATGCGGCCCCGCAAGAAGGACGCCTGGAAAAAGGCGCGCCTCCCTGCGGGGCTTTTTTACGGCCCTCCCTTAGAATCTTGCCGTCGAGGGGGCCGGCATAGTAACATGAATCGGAACCGCCATCGCCATCGACATCGTCATCGCCCAGCGGCGCCAGCAGCAGGGATGGGATACCGGCTTGGTGAATTCGTTGCAGAGAGATGCGGTGAATCGCACTGACGCACTGAATCGGAGAGAAAATCAGACCGATAGAGTGCGTTGAACGGCACAATCAATCCGAAATGGATGTACGAAGAGAACGAGGTTTAGGATGATTATCGCAAATTTTGAAGCCACCGGGATGGATCGGATCGCCACGTGGATCGAGCGAAACGGGATCAACGCCATCGATGAACCGGCCTTGAGACAGGCGCTGAACACGCTGAATATCTCCTTCACGCTGGAAGGGATCGATCGGGTGCAGAGCACCCTGATCTGCGAACTGAAGGACTCCTACGTGCAGCAAAGCCAGCGCTACGTCACCATGGACGCCGACGCTTACCGGTTGCCCCGACTCGACCGGGAGGACCGGCAAAAGACGGAGGAAATCACCCAACGGGCGTTCCGGTTATATGGGCAGATGTCCCAATTGAAGGATCCAACGGCCAAGGGAAGGCCCAAAGCAGAAAATTACCGTTATGGCATCCCCATCGAAGATGCCCGCTACATCCTGCCCCTTTCGACGAAGACCAACGTCTCCGTGGCCATGTCCGGCGACAAACTGGTTGAATTCTTCCGGCTGCTTCATGACAAGAAGCACGGCGCCATCTTTGCCGAGATCGGCAGCGAACTGGCTGCGCTCCTGCCGGAGGCGCTGACATCCCTGTTGCCGGCGGAATATGACAGCGGCGCCGCCGGCGAGAGGATCCGGGATTTTTACCGGGACGATCTCGAACGGATCGACGCCGAAAACAACCTGGTCTTGCTGAGCCGTTTCAACGACCTGGATCTGAAGGTCGGTTTTGGCGCCTTGACGAGCACCTCGAAAAACACGCCCTCCCAGGAGATCGCCCGTTTTGGCGCTGAGGCGGCGAGCAAGGCCAGGGGGGTGGCGGAGCGCGTTCTGGGGTATGGTCATGAGAGCATCGCCGAACAGGCCCGGACGACCTTTGGCATGATGTGCAGTCTTGTCACCTACCACCAGCAGCTTCGTCACCGGCTCAGCCAAAATTACCGCGAGGATCTGGCTGAATTGATCCGGGACGCCGGCAGGCCCGTTAAAGTCCCCGACAGCATCCGGCAGTCGCCCTTTTATACGGAATTTATGGAACTCGTCGAGGAGTGCAAGCGATGGCGCCAGATTATTGCGCAGAAGTATGGCGATGAATACGCCTTGTCTTGCTTGCTCAACTGCGATCAGATCAAGCTGATCATCGCCACGAACGCCAGGATCGACATCGGCATGCTGTCAGACCGCACCTGCATGAACGCCCAGTGGGAGATCCGCGAACTGGCGATCAAAAAGCTGAAGATGTTGCGCTCCCTGTCCCCTGTGCTCTATGAACGAGCCCTTCCGTCCTGTGTGCTGGGTAAGTGCAGAGAGGGGAAGCTGAGTTGCGGGCGGCAAGCGGAAGTGAGAGAACGGTTTTTGCCGAGCCATTGACGAGATGGGTTGCAGAAAAGGTTGAGTTTGGCCGAGGGGCGGATGGCTCGTAGAGGTATATCTCGTAAACGTATCGCACAGATGAGGCGAAAAGAGAAGGAACGATGGATGCGAACCCCCGGTACGACCTTGAGTAGTCGAACCGGTTTTTTTTCGTCTGGCCGAAGATCATGAGTGTGCATCGGTTCAGTGAGAGGGCGGGGAAGAAATTCTAAAAGTAAAAACACCCCGGAGAGGGGTGTTGAAGGGCGGTCACCGGTAAACCACCTTATAGCCTAATCATGCACCAAAGAGCCGGGCAATACCAATAGCCATTTGTTGTTTTCCTGTACAGCCTGTAGTCTAACCTTTTGTGCTCCAGCAGGATATTTAAACTCAATCATTAGTTCGGCATTATTCCTATCAATTATTTTTGTATCGATAATGTTGTAGTCTAGAATCGGATTGTTTTCTTGGAGCTCTTCATATTTCTTTTTTAGACTACTTTTGTCATGATCCCGATATCTCTTGTCAATCTTAACGTTTTCTAAAAAGCGATCAATTTGTTTCATTTTAATTTTTTCTAAGGATGAGCCTGCCTCTGTCTGAACAATCCGGGCAAGAGCGCTTTCGTCACCCTCCTGATCATAGATGGGAGACACATATGAAGCATAAACTACTGAGCTTAAAATGACTGTTACTAAAGCGATTGCAATTAAATACCCCGCTTTTTTCCTCACGGAATAATCCTCCTTTGCATCCTTGTTCCTGAACATGATTTTAAAATAACGGTATACCCTTAGCTCCTCCTGGGGAATACTGCAGAGCCAGCCACGAAGAACGATGTTGTAAACGGCTATGATTGGGGTCAACTCATTTGCATGCCTAGGGTCTCAATACACTAAGCGGCGGCTAACTTTTTTCTTGGCCCACTTCGTAAATATTGTTGACACTTTACTAAGGTACCTGTATAATGAAATTAAGGTACCTTAGTAAAGTTAAAGGAGGAGGAAATGACATGGACAAAGGTAGTTTGACGGAAAGGTTCATCACACTTAGCCGCTTGTTTATCCAAAAGCACCATCAAAGGGGGGCAAGCCACCTTCAAGACCCTTATCGTGGGCAAGGCAGAATTCTGGCTTTGCTCAAAATGGAACCCGAAATGAGTCAAAAAAAGCTCTCCTATCTGCTGGGCATACGTCCGCAATCCATGGGGGAATTATTGGCGAAACTGGAGCAAAACGGTTATATCACCCGTACCCCGTCTGCTGAAGACCGGCGCGCAATGGATATTAAGCTGACGAGCGAAGGCGCAAAAGCAATCGCTTCGATTGAGCAAAATCGTGCGCAAGAACTCGCGGCCGATGAAATGTTTCAATGCTTAAACAAAGAGGAACAGCAAATTTTAGCTGGTTACCTGGACCGTCTCATTGCTTCGGCAAAAGAAACTCTTGGCGGTGAACAAAATGACGCTGATGAACATAGGCCACATCCGCATTTTTTCGGGGACCGTCATATGGGATTTGATGGACGTCGAAGAGATGGATTTTAATGGACGCGCGATGACGTAGCCGTCGGTGCCCGACCTCTCACACTTAATTACAAATGCAAAGGAGAATGAACCATGAAGTATGATCCGAAAACGATGCAAAACTATTCATCAGCCCATGAAGGTTTTACAGAACATTATAATGCAACTCCACCATGGGACATTGGAAAACCACAAGCGCCATATTTGACGGTTATCGACCAAGTTAAAAGCCCGGTTCTTGATGCCGGATGCGGCACCGGGAGCACTGCGCTGTTCTTTGCAGCGAGGGGGCTTGAAGTGACCGGTATCGATTTTGTTGAAAGCGCGATTCAACGAGCCAGAATAAAAGCGGCAGAACAAAGCGTATCCGTGAATTTCTTGGTTAAAGATGCGATGACGCTAAACGATTGGAATGAGCGCTTCGCAAGCGTTATCGACAGCGGGTTATTGCACATCTACTCCAAAGAAGACCAAAGGCAGGACCGAACACGCTATGTCCAGGGGTTAGCCCACGTGTTGAAACCGGGTGGACGACTCTTTTTATTGAGTTTTACAGATGAAGCACCCGAGGGTGGAGTTTCAGAACAGGAGTTATATGAAATTTTTGCGAAAGGGTGGGAAATCGAATCGGTCCAGCAGGTTATTGGCGAAATAAACCAGGAGTTCTTAGCGAAACATCCAGGCGCATTTCAAGAAGCAGGGCCAAAGATGTGGTTCGCCGTCATCCGGCGAACAAACTAACGTGATTTTGGCACTGGAACGAGGGCATCGTCTCTGTCAACCGTGACCTTTGGGGCACGGTTGTTTTTTTCCGAATCGACTCACAACAAGAGGTTACGAATTGAGATTTTCTCTTTAAGCTGGCGAATCGCTTTCTCTCGGGAGGAGCTAAGGGCATACCTCATTTTAAAATACAATATCGAATGCCACAAGATGCTATTTTTGTAAATATTTCGACGCCTTTCACCTTTTTTGCAAATGGAGTTTTCGCTTTTATCGCGACAAGTCAACGGCAAATCTTGTGATTGCGCATTTTTTCGTCTATGATGGAAATATACGGTCCCGGCGGCGGACGATGTGTGGAACCGTTCCAAAAGAACCTCGAGGCCACGCTACATTAGAGATCTCCATTTTCTCGTTTCCCTTTCGACGGCAGCGGCGGGACGCGCCGAAAGCCGTCGATGACATGGCCGAGCGCGAGGAACGGGTTCGTCCAGACCATGCGCGGTCCGGAAAAACGCATGACGTCGATGATCGCGTCACGCCGATCCTTTTTGTAGCAATGGATGGGGCATTTTCCGCAGGTGGGTTTGTCGTCGCCGAAGGCGCAGCGATCGAGGCGGGCCCAGGCGTAATCCAGGAGCGAGCGGCAATCGTCGCAGAGGCCCTCGGGATGATGGTGACGGCGGGCGCAGGAGAGGCGGATCATGGCGTGAACAGTCTTTTTTTCTCGTTCGATGCGGCGTAAACGGCTCATAGGCGTTCCTTTCCTTTGCACAGATGGTAAAATGGCAGCTCTGAATCTGGAACGATCGAAAAGAGGGGTTATGGAAGATGTTCAATAAAATGGTCCTCGGTGGCCAGGCCATCGTCACCGGCCGGGGATCCATCGGGTATATCGGGACGATTCCGGCGAAAAAGGCCTTCATCGTGACCGGCGGCCGCTCCATGTACGCCAACGGAACGATCGCAAAGATCGAGGCGATGCTCCGCGACAAGGGCTGTGAGACCCTTGTCCATGGCGGCATCGGCGCCAACCCCGACACAACGGCCGTAGAGGCGGGGGTCGACGCGATGCGGGCCTTTGGCCCCGACCTGCTCGTGGCGGTCGGCGGCGGCTCCCCCCTTGATGCCGCGAAGGCCATGGCCTTGTTCTATGAATACCCGGAGTTGAATTTTGGCAACGTCTTATCGCGGGAACTGCCAGAGCGGCGGCAAAAGCTCACCTTTGTGGCTGCGCCGTCCACATCGGGGACCGGCAGCGAGGTGACCAAGGCGGCGGTGATCACCTTCCGGGAACAGAACCTGAAGATCGGGCTCAAAACGACGGCCATGATCCCCGATGTGGCGATCCTCGATCCCGACCTGACCCTGACCATGCCGCCGAACATCGTCGCCGAGACGGGCATGGACGCCCTGACCCATGCCGTCGAGTGCTACATCAACACGCGCATGGACGCCTTTTTGGAGCCGCTGGCCCGCGGCGCTGTCGAGGGGATTTTCGCCAATTTGCCGGCTTCCTACCGGGAAGGCGCGCCGGAAAGCCGTGAAAACATGCACATCTATCAGTGCATGGCGGGATTGGCCTTCAGCCATGTGGGGCTCGGCATGGCCCACGGCATCGCCCACGCCGTCGGCGGGCGCTTCGGCCTCGGCCACGGCTTGATCAACGCCATTGTACTGCCCCAGGTGCTTCAGTACAACAGCCGCGATGCCGAGGTGCGCAACCGGTTGCAGCGGCTGGCGAAGAGCATCGGCGAGGCCGATTTTATCGACGCCGTGGAGCGGCTGAACCGGCAGCTCCATATTCCCGCATCTTTCCGGGAGGCGGGGCTTTCACAGCAGGATGTTGAGGCCGCCTTTGATGAACTGGTTGAAAACGCCATGAAGGGCTCCACGCGGGTCAACCCGGCGCCGGTGAGCACGGCCGAGATGGCCTCGTTGCTGCGCCAACTCTTTTTCGGCTAAGGCTCAGCGAACTGGACGATCTTTTTTCCTGGACATCAGGACATCCGGGCATCAGGAAATTGGGACAATCGGACATTGCGAAGAAACACCCCGGAACGTGACCGAATCGGCGCGTTCCGGGTTTTCTTTTGCCCCAATCGGCAAAACAACGCGGCGGCTTGACTGGATATAGATATAATGATAATATGTCTACGAATTCAATAAACACTTGGAGTGAATAACCGATGGATTTACTGAAGCGTTTCTGGGATGCATCCCTTGACGAATTGAAACGAGGATATCTGTTCGACGAAGGCCGGGACAGCCACATCTGCCTGGTTTGCGGCCAGGCCTTTCAGCGAGGCCGGATCTACCCCCTTGACGGTCTCCTCTATGATGCCCGCAAGGCGGCGGAACTGCACATCCGGCAGGAGCACGGGTCCATGTTTGAACACTTGATTGGCATGGACAAAAAGTACACAGGTTTGACAGAGCACCAGCAGATGCTGATCCGGCTCTTTTACCACGGCCATGACGATAAGGAGGTCCTCGCCCGTTTGGGTGGGAGTCCTTCCACCGTCCGCAATCACCGCTTTCAGTTCCGGGAGAAGGAGAAACAGGCCAAGATCCTGTTGGCCATCATGGAACTGCTGCGGGAGGGCGCGCCCGAACAATCGCGGCTCGTTCCCTTTCCCCAGGGCGCCCATCCCCTCGATGACCGTTACGCCATCACCGAAGGGGAATACGCCGAAGTATTGCATAAGTGTTTCGCCGAAGGGCTCGACGGTCCCATCACTCATTTTCCCGAACAGGAGAAAAAGCGGCTGATCCTCGTGAAACACATCAGCCGGCGCTTTGCGCCCGGACGGACCTATACGGAGAAGGAGGTCAACGGGATGCTCGAACCGGTTGGCCACGATTACGCCACCCTCCGCCGCTATCTCATCGAGTACGGTTTTCTGGAGCGCACCGCCGACGGCAGCGCCTACTGGGTCAAGCCCGGCATTTCCATAGACGACGCCGCTAGCGCCGGGAAGGACAGTCAACAGGAGAGCGCCCTTCCCCAGTTGAGCAGACCTTTCGAAGCGAGCACAGCGGCCAAATCGCAACCCAAGGGCGCGGGAAAAACGGCGGCGAGCGGCGATCAGACCGGTGATCGAACCAGCGGAGCTTTGGAGGAAGTAGAGAAGGCTTTGCCAATTCAGAAAGAAGGTGCGGATCCGATGGATAAGGAAAGTCGAAAGCAGAAGAAGCTCGCCTACAAGGAGCAGGCGCCGACCATCGGCGTGTTCCAGATTCGAAATAAGTTCAACGATAAACGCTTTATCGGCAGCTCGCGAAACACGGAGGCGGTGTTCAACCGCAACCGCTTCATGCTCTCGCAGGGCGTTCATGAGAACCCGGAACTGTTGAAGGATTGGAAGGAACAGGGGGCCGAGAACTTCGCCTTTGAAGTGCTCGAAACGCTCGAGTTGGAAGAAGAGGAGCGCCAGAACCGGCGCGCCGTCGAAGAGGTGCTGCAGGAGATGGAACGGCACTGGAAGGAAAAGCTGCAGCCCTATGGGGACAAAGGGTATAACGAATGATGGACGCCCCGATAGCGACGCGATGGTGAAACAGGACGAAACGAAAAAAAGCATCGTTATGTGACAGAAAACGCGTGGGCATACCGCCGTCTCTCTAAGCGCTAGGGGGATGGCGGTTCTTTTTTTATCGAAAGGCCGGCCAAATGCGGGACAAAGCGAGATGAACAAATCTTGCAAAAAAAGTGATATAATTCACGTATCGGAAAAATCGATCCTCTTTTTGATTCGCAACCCGGAACGGAAAGGAGCGCGCGCCGATGGTCCGATCACCGATGACGCCAGAGGATGACCAGCACCGCGAGAAGATGCGATTGCTCGATGAGGTCATCGATCGCTATAAAGACAGTCCCGGCCAATTGATTCGCCTGTTGCAGCAAGCGCAGGAGATCTTCGGTTACCTTCCCGAGGCGGTGCAATGCCGCGTGGCCGAGCGGATGGGATTGCCTGTCGGCGAGGTCGCCGGCGTGGTCAGCTTTTACAGCCTCTTTCACCGGCAACCGAAAGGGAAACACAGCATCAGCGTCTGTATGGGCACGGCCTGTTACGTCAAAGGGGCGCCGGAGGTGCTGAGCGCGATCAAAAAAGAATTGGACATCGACCTGGACCAGACGACGGCCGACGGGATGTTCACCCTGACCGATACGCGTTGCGTCGGCGCCTGTGGCCTGGCGCCGGCCATCGTCATCGACGGCGAGGTGCACGGTCGCATGAAGGCCGCCGATGTGCCGGCGCTGCTCGCCAGCTACCGGAACCGGAGCGATCACGATGAGCGGGACGTACATATCACGGAAGATAGGGAAGAGAAATCTCCTATCGTCGCGTCCCCCATCGGCACCATCGAAGACCTGACAGCGTCCCGCGAGCGCCATGCCGCCCGCTTTTTTCAACGACTCTCAAAAGAGCAACTCTCCAAACTCCCCGACTTCGCTTCCGTTGCCGCCGCACCGTCGACATCTCGCCAGATCCTCGTCTGCGCCGGTACAGGCTGCACCTCCTCGCGCAGCGTCGAACTGCGCCAAGCCTTGCAGCGTGAACTCGCCCGTTGCGGCCGCGATCAGGAGACAACCGTCGTTCCCACCGGCTGTTTCGGCTTTTGCGAACTGGGTCCTGTCGTCGTCATTCACCCGGAACGGGTCTTTTACTGCCAGGTGGACCCTGGTGACGCCAAAGAGATCGTGGAACGCCATATCGGTCAAGGGGAGGTCATTGAGCGGCTGCTCTACAAGCACCCGCCCGAAGGCGCTTCCCGCCGGACCATCGATGAGAACGAGTTTTTTCACCCCCAGCACCGGGTGGCCTTGCGCAACTGCGGTGTCATCGATCCCGAGGATATCGACGATTGCCTGGCCAGCGGCGGCTACGGGGGACTCGCCAAGGCGCTGACGGCGCTGACGCCCGAGCAGGTTGTCGACGAGGTGACCCGGTCAGGGCTGCGCGGCCGCGGCGGCGCCGGATTTTTGACGGGCCGCAAGTGGGCCTTTACGGCCGCTGCGCCCGATTCGCCCAAGTATGTTGTCTGCAACGCTGACGAGGGCGATCCGGGCGCCTTCATGGACCGCTCCATCCTCGAAGGTGACCCCCATGCCGTCTTGGAGGCGATGGCCATCGCCGGATACGCCATCGGCGCTCGCCAGGGCTACGTCTATGTCCGGGCCGAGTACCCCGTCGCCGTCCACCGGCTGGAGGTGGCCATCGACCAGGCCCGGCAGAGGGGACTTCTTGGCGAAGATATCCTCGGAACAGGCTTTTCCTTTGACATCGAACTGCGCCTCGGCGCGGGCGCCTTCGTCTGCGGCGAAGAGACGGCCCTCCTCCGCTCGGTCAGCGGCAAGCGGGGCGAGCCGCGCACCCGCCCGCCTTACCCGGCGCTGAGCGGCCTCTGGGGCAAGCCGACGCTGCTCAACAACGTGGAGACCTACGCGAACATTCCCCAGATCATCGTCAACGGCGCCGGCTGGTACGCCGCCATGGGAACCGAACGGAGCAAGGGCACCAAGATCTTTTCCCTGGCCGGCAAGATCAACAACACGGGCCTTATCGAGGTGCCCATGGGCACGACGCTGCGCACGATCATCTATGACATCGGCGGCGGCATCCCCGGCGGCAGGGCCTTCAAGGCCGTTCAGACCGGCGGCCCCTCCGGCGGCTGCCTGCCGGCGCAGTATCTGGACACCCCCATCGACTATGACAGCCTGATCGCCGTCGGCTCCATGATGGGATCGGGCGGTCTCATCGTCATGGACGAGAGGGACTGCATGGTCGACATCGCCCGCTTCTACCTGGAGTTCACCCAGGACGAATCCTGCGGCAAGTGCACCCCCTGCCGCATCGGCACGCGACGCCTCCTCGAGATCATCACCGCCATCACCGAGGGCAAGGGCGAGATGGACGACCTGGATCGCCTCGAGGAGTTGGGCCGCGACATCCGCGAGGCTTCTCTCTGCGGCCTTGGTCAGACGGCGCCCAACCCGGTCTTGAGCACCTTGCGCTACTTCCGCCACGAGTATGAGGCCCACATCCGGGAAAAACGCTGTCCCGCCGGCGTCTGCGCCGCCCTGAAGCCCAAAGGCAAGTACCGCATCGACGCAGAAAAATGCCGTCGTTGCGGCCTCTGTGTCCGCCTCTGTCCCGTCGAGGCGATCCACGGCGAGGCGCGCAAGACACCCTTCGTCATTGACGCCGAGCGCTGCGTCGCCTGCGGCGCTTGCGCCCAGAAATGCCCGGCCAAATGCATCGCCCAGGAGGGAGCATGATGAAACGCCATTTGGAAGAAGCATTGCTGCCCCACATGCTGGGCTGGGACCCTGGCGAGGAGCACCCGGAGGAGCACACGAAACCGTCGGCTTTTTTCGGCCCCAAAAAGGTCCGGTTGGAGATCGACGGCCAGCCCGTTGACGCCGAGGTGGGCGCCACCGTCCTTGACGCCGCCCGCGAGGCCGGCATCCACATCCCCAGCCTCTGCTACCTTCGGGAGATCAACGAGATCGGCGCCTGTCGCGTCTGTCTCGTCGAGGTGGAGGGCCAGCGGGCGCTGCAAGCCGCCTGCGTCTACCCTGTCGCCGAGGGGCTCAAGGTGCGCACCCACAGTCCCCGTGTGCGCAAGGCTCGCCGACGGGTGGTGGAGTTGATCCTTTCCGACCACCAGCGCGAGTGCACGACCTGCATCCGGAACCTAAACTGCGAGTTGCAGAACATCGCCGAGGATCTGGGCATCCGCCGCATCGAGACGCAAGGGGAGGCGCGCCGGCAGCCGGTGCAGGACAACAACCCCTCAATCCGCCATGACCCGAACAAGTGCGTTCACTGCCGCCGCTGTGAGAGCATCTGCGCCAAGGTGCAGGAGAACCATGTCATCGCCGCCCAGGAGCGCGGTTTTGACACCATCATCGCCCCGGCCTTTAACGCCGACCTGGGCGATACGGCCTGCATCATGTGCGGCCAGTGCGTGCTCTCCTGCCCGGTGGGCGCGTTGACGGAAAAAGAATCCATCGACGACGTCTGGAAGGCCCTCGCCGACCCGACCGTCCATGTGGTCGTGCAAACGGCGCCGTCGATCCAGGTCACCTTGGGGGAAGCCTTTGGCCTGCCCGTGGGGACGAAGGTGACGGGAAAACTGGTGGCGGCGCTGCGCCGCCTCGGCTTCGATCAGGTACTGGCGACCGATTTCGCCGCCGACTTGACCATCGTCGAGGAGGCCTATGAGTTTTTGGGCCGCTTTGAGGAAGGGCGGACGCCCTTTTTCACCTCCTGTTGTCCCGCCTGGATCAAGCTGGTCGAACACTACTATCCCAAGTACATCCCCAACCTGTCCACCTGCAAATCGCCCATGGCCATGTTCGGCGCCTTGACGCGGGCCCACTACCATAAGGAGCGCAACCTGCCGCCGGAAAAGGTCATCTCGGTGGCGGTCATGCCCTGCACCGCCAAAAAGTACGAAGCCGCCCGGCCGGAGCACGGCGACGGGCAGCGGCCCGATGTGGATTACGTCCTCACCACGCGCGAACTGGTGCGCATGATCCGCGAGGCTGGCATCGATTTTAAGCGCCTGCCCGATGAGTCCTTCGACTCCGCTTTTGGCGAGGCGACCGGCGCCGGCGCCATCTTCGGCGCCACCGGCGGCGTGATGGAGGCGACCTTGCGGACGACCAGTTGGGTCCTCGCCCGCGCCGCCAACCCGCGCAGCCTCGTCGATGGGCCGCCGCCCGTCGAGTTCCGGGAGATCCGCGGCGAGACGGGGCTGAAGCTGCATCATGTGAAGCTCGCTGACCATGACATCCATGTGGCTGTCGCCCATGGGACCGGCAACGCCCGCCGTGTCCTTGAGGCGCTGGAGGCGGGCGAGAAGATCGACTTCATCGAGGTGATGGCCTGCCCCGGCGGCTGTGTCGGCGGCGGCGGCCAGCCGATCCTGGGCGGACGGGATCACAAGAAGATCTCCCTTGACTACCGCCATGACCGGGCCGACGCCCTCTATGACATCGACAGCCGCAAGAGCCTGCGCTACAGCCATGAAAACCCGACGGTCCGTCGCCTCTACCGGGAGATCCTGGGGCAACCGGGCAGCGAGCTGGCGAAAAAGCTGCTCCATACCCATGGGTACCGGGAACGGGGGAGATATCCGAGCCTTGGCGCGCCGGATTGCAAGGGGTAGACTTCAGGAAAATTAAGACTATATAA
>NZ_WXEX01000019.1 GCF_009877435.1 Heliomicrobium gestii
CCGTCCGAAAGGACAATACCATTATGGTCAACAGCAATCGCTACTCGGTGCCGCTGGGCACGTACCAGGCCGGCGTCGAGGTGCGGATCGAAATCGCGGAGGAGAACCTGTCCATCTATGCCCTCGATATAGGCGCAGTGCTTGCGGAACATGGGTTGGTGGCCGGACGAGGGCATCTCTGGATGACCTATTGCAGCAGTGCCACTTTCACCAGCGCAGCGAACAGCTTGCACCCAAGCCGCAACCGCGGATCTTCCTTATCTGGCATTTCTCGAACAGGTGCTGGTTTCCGACGAGGACTCAGGGTTCCTTGTTCCTGAGTTCCCGTCGGCGCCAAATGGCAACCGCGTCAAGACTTCCCCGGACAACCGCGCCGAAGACGCATTCTTCACTCAAAGAAATGTTTGGGTACAGGATCCGTGCTTCGTTATTCAATTAACAACAATGACAGGTTCGAACACCATCGATCTATCAATTTTTACCGCCTTGCATATTTCTCTAAACTGCGAAGAAACCACCATTACGTCAATTATTGTGTTTCCTATAGTAACCATCTCTTTTGACTGATTAAAGTCCTTGCTGTGGATGATTGATTCATAATCATAGTGCAATGGCCAAAAGATTCTCCCTGTAATGTTACAATGGGCACAGTATTCTTTCGTCATTTTTTCAAACCTCATAGCACTAGACAACGGGGGCAATTGATTATTCAAGATAAGTTGAAATACTTCCCTCCTTTTGGCCATGCTTCCCACATGATGTACTGGTCTAAGCGTATAACCGGAGAGTTTTTTCTTTTCCATGATATTCGCAAACGCTTCCGATACGATGGTAAACGAGCCAGAAGTAACTGTAGCAGTTTGGTTAATAAAATGACGTTTTTTCATAATACTTGTATCAAAATGCAATTCGGTTTGCTGGATCGACTCAGACAAGCCGCAGTATGAACAGAGACACTCCTTCTTGTATATAGTACCATATTTGTCAGGAAGTTTGTTTTCCGGCAATTGCACTATTGAGCGAAGGCGATAAAGAGGTGCATTATTCATTTCATCTTCTGAAAACTCAAATTCATATGCATAGGTATATTTCATGTTCCACTTTTCTAGTTGTTTAAGTAATGCCATGTGTTCACTTGAAGCTACCACTAATCTTATGTTATAGGACATGAAATATTCTTTATAGGGGGGAATATTCGTAATACCTAGTTCCGTCAGAAAGGAATTTAATTTTATAGCATTACGTGTTTCCTGTTGAAACAATAGAATAACGATTAAAACATAAGCCATCATTTTTGTTTACACCTCTCTTGTATTCTCTAATAATTAGTCTATAAAAGCAAGTCTCTTGCTAAAAAAAACCTCCTGTTACGAGGAGGGCAGAAATAGAGGAAAATAAGGCTTTTAGATCTATTCGGGGTTATATCTCTACGATGATAACCATTGGCTTTCTGTAAACTTCGCTAAAAACCTCCAGATATCATCTGCAGTTTGATCATAAAGTTCAGTATATGCTTCAATATGTTTAGCAACGAGATAATTTTGTTGTAAATTTGAATAGTCTGTTCCATAAGGAATTTTTTGCCTCATTTGATATGTCATCAAAGAATGATCTGTGTCTTTTAATGCTATAGCCAGCATTGAATAAACTGTGGTACTAAAGTTTTTCGCAAATCTTTGTTCGATAATATGATGTGCTTGAGTTCCCCTCGGAAGAGACCCACTAAACTGCCCGTATTTTTTTATAGAATAGCTTAAACTAGTTTTTAATTTAGAAGAGTTTTCCATCATAGTCCGAACGCCGCTTATTGACGGAACTCCTGGAAAAATAACCGAAGCGGTATCCATGACAACCCAAAAACCATTCCAGAAACTTGGGTCCTCGTAATAAGCATTTAAACTTAATACTAGACATCCAACATCGAAAAGGGTTTCAAACGATGTTATTCCAACTTGCTGACTCTCTTGTGTAGTATTATTTCCATCTATATATTTAATTTCATCTAATTTATATTTAGTGTTTTTAAGTTTATCCTCTATGAGTTTCTTTGGTTCTTTAATATTATTTGATATTCCGATATTTATGTTACTTTTGTTTCCGGTTGCTTTTTCAATTAATGTTAACTGAGCTGCTTTTACCGCTTGTATAGGATTACTTTTACTAGATTCACTTGCTAGAACATAGGGGGTAAACATGGTCAAACAATACAATAGTGTAAACAATGCTGTAAATAATTTTATCCTGACTTTCAAGACAACAACACTCCCATTCACAATATTTTCCTTATTTTCCTCTGTTATCAATATTACCAAATTTCCCACAATAAAAGTGTAAATTTTATGTTAATTCTAGGTAAATACGTTTTTCATATGGATAATGTTAAATATGCTGAAAAATTGATATTCAATATATTCTAACTACCGAATATAGTCCTCCTTCACCTCCTAACTCATTTCTCCTCCTCTCCTCCCCATGCTATAATAAGCCGAAACATCACACGAAGGAGAAGATCTCATGTCTCTGCCGCAGCAATCCGGCTTCGCCATGCCCCCCGAATGGGCGCCCCATCAGCGCACCTTCATCACCTGGCCCATCGACGATACGACCTGGCCCGATGAGCTCGATGAGGTCCGTCAAGCCTACGCCCGGGTGGCCCAGGCCATCGCCCGCTTCGAACCTGTGACCATGATCGTCCTGCCCGAACTTGCCGAGGAGGCCGCCCAACTCTGCGGTCCCTCCGTCGATATCCTCCCTATGGAGTATGACGACTCCTGGATCCGCGACAACGGCCCCACCTTCCTCAAAAACGCCGCCGGCGAGGTGGCTGGCGTCAACTGGCAGTTCAACGCCTGGGGCAACAAGTTCCCCTGTGAACTGGACAACCTCGTGGCGCCCCAACTGCTCGACCGCTTCGGCATCCGCCGCTTTGACGCCCCCTTTGTCATGGAGGGCGGTTCCATCCATGTGGACGGCGAAGGCACCCTCCTGACGACGGAAGAGTGCCTCCTCAATAAAAACCGCAACCCCCACATGACCTGCGAGGAACTGGGGTCGCAAGTGGGCCGCTATCTGGGCGTCGAGAAAATTGTCTGGTTGAAAAAAGGCCTCTACGGCGATCATACCGATGGACACGTGGACAATGTGGCCTGTTTCGCCCGGCCGGGCGTCGTGCTTCTTCAGGTCTGCTCTGACTCGGAAGACCCCAACTACGCCATCAGCCGCGAGAACCTGGAGATCCTTCAGGAAGCCGTCGACGCCAAGGGCCGCTCCTTTGAGATCATCCCCATTGAGCAGCCGCCTGCGCTCCACCACAACGGCGTCCGCATGGCCGCCAGTTACATCAACTTCTATTTTGTCAACGGCGGCATCATCCTCCCCGTCTTCGGCGGCGAATGCGCCGAGACAGACCGGCAGGCCGAGGCCGTCCTGGCCCGCGTCTTCCCCGACCGGACCATCGTGCCCGTCGAGAGCCGGATCATCCTCACCGGTGGCGGCAACATCCACTGCGCCACCCAGCAGATGCCCAAATAGTTTTCGAGTCGGAGGGATCCCATGCGCAAGGTCACTGTCGCCGCCACCCAGATGAGCTGTTCCTGGGATGTGGACGCCAACATCGCCAAGGCGGAAAAACTCGTCCGGGAAGCGGCCCGCCAGGGCGCCCAGGTCATCTTATTGCAGGAACTCTTTGAAGCGCCCTACTTCTGCCAGACCGAACTGCCTGAACACTACGACCTAGCCACGGAGACGGAGAACAACCGGGCCGTGCGCCATTTTCAGCCCATCGCCAAGGAACTGGGTGTCGTCCTGCCCATCAGCTTTTTCGAAAAGAAAAACAACGCCCGCTACAACACCGTCGCCATGATTGACGCCGACGGCGAGGTTCTCGGCGTCTACCGCAAGACCCACATCCCCGACGGCCCCGGCTATGAGGAGAAGTTCTACTTTAACCCCGGCGATACGGGCTTTCAGGTCTGGGCGACCCGCTTCGGCAAGATCGGCGTGGGCATCTGCTGGGACCAGTGGTTTCCCGAAGCGGCCCGCTGTATGGCGTTGATGGGCGCCGAAATCCTCCTCTACCCGACAGCCATCGGCTCCGAGCCGGAAGAACCGGGCGTCGATTCGAAGGACCACTGGCAGATCTGCATGCAGGGTCATGCCGGCGCCAACCTGGTCCCGCTCATCGCCTCCAACCGCATCGGCAAGGAGACCTCCGGCCAGTCGGAGATCGACTTCTATGGCTCCTCCTTCATCGCCAATCCCTTCGGCCAGAAGGTGGCCGAAGGGGACCGCGCTACTGAAACGGTGCTGACGGCCACCTTCGACCTCGATGAGTGCGCCCGCATGCGCACCGCTTGGGGCGTCTTCCGCGACCGGCGGCCGGACATGTACAGGGCCATCCTCACCTATGACGGCGTGACGCCTTACGGCGGAATGAAATAGACTCAACCCGCATACTGATCGTACCCACAGGCTGCTGCTCCCTTCGCCGGTCCACCCCTGGACAGGCTGCGAGGGGAGCTTTTTATCGCCCGTCGCCGGGAAAACTGATGATTGCAGATCTCTTCAGGGAGTTTGTTAAGGAGGCGCCTGTGTGAAACAAAAGGAATCGGCGTGGCATTACATCCCCCAGCGGGTCTTTTTCGAAGAGGAGGCCCTCGCCTACCCCTTGGGACAGAAACTCGTCGCCCTCTGCCGCGATTTGGGCCTTCCCACCCGGCAGATCCCCTCCCATAACCGTGTCACCGGCCTGCCGGGAGATACGCCGAGCCAAAAATACGTACAGGCCAAAAAGACCCTCGTCGTCGGCGTCAAGCGCGATTTGCGCTTTCCCACCTGCCGACCCTCGGCCGATTATCAATTTCCCCTGATGACGAGTTGCCCCGGTCACTGCGAGTACTGCTACCTGCAAACCACCCTGGGCCAGCGTCCCTATCTTCGCGTCTACGTCAATGTGGAGGAGATGCTGGATCAGGCGGCCACATACATCGCAAAAAAAGCGCCCGAGCCGACCACCTTTGAAGTGGCCAGTTCGGGCGATCCGCTGAGCGTCGAGCACCTGACCGGCTCGCTGTTCAAGACGATTGAGTTTTTCGGCGACCAGGAGTTCGGACGACTTCGATTCGTCACCAAGTTCACCGGCGTGGAACCGCTTCTCAAGGCCCGCCACAAGGGCCACACGCGCTTTCGCTTTTCCCTAAACAGCGAGCGCGTCCTTCGTGACTTTGAACACCGGACGCCGCCAGTGGCCGAGCGCATCGCTGCCGCCGCCCAGGTGGCCCGCGCCGGCTATCCCCTTGGCTTCATCATCGCGCCGATCATGGTCTACCCCGGCTGGGAGGACGATTACCTGCGCCTTTTCGACCAATTGAAAAAGGAGCTGGCATCGCTCCAGCCCCTTTCTCCACCGGTGACCTTTGAGTTGATCCAACACCGCTTCACAGCGCGAGCCAAAAAAGTGATCCTGGAACGCTTCCCCGAATCCCGCCTCGACATGGACGAAGAGAAGCGCAAGTTCAAGTACGGCAAGTATGGCATGGGCAAGTATGTATACCCCGACGAGACAGCCAGATCGATGAAGGATCTGCTCCAGACGGCGCTGCTCGAACGGTTTCCCGATGCCGAGGTAGAGTACTTTACCTAAAGGTGTACGAAAGTGTACTGCCTAACGGGAGCGGCCGCTACGGTTAGCCCGCAATTTTCCCGCGTACGGCAGGCTCTATTCCCGTGGCCTACGACCGGAAATTGATAAACTGCAGCTCAATATCCAGATCCGCCTTCTTCAGCAAGGCGATGACCGCTTGCAGGTCGTCGCGTTTGCTGCCGCTCACGCGGACCTGGTCGCCCTGCACAGAGGCCTGCACCTTGATCTTGCTGTCCTTGATCAGCTTGGTGATCTCTTTGGCCTTCTCCTTCGAGATCCCCTGCACCATCTCGACCTTCTGCCGGACCGTATCGCCGGCGGCCGACTCGATTTTGCCGTATTTCAAGGCGCGCAGGGAGATTCCACGCTTGACCATCTTCGCTTCCAAGATGTCGGTGACGTTCTTCAGCTTAAACTCATCATCAGAGATCAGCACGATGGCGCCCTCTTCCTGGCGAATCTCACTCTTGCTGCCTTTAAAGTCAAAACGCTGTTCCATTTCCTTAACAGCCTGGTGAACGGCATTGGTCACTTCCTGCTCATCCACCTGCGATACGATATCAAACGATGCGTCTTTGGCCATGGCGTTTCCTCCTTCTTTTATGCAAAAAACCCGGGCCTCAGCCCGGGTTTTGCGTCTTGGGGACAAACTCTTCTTTGATGACCTGTCCCACGTCCCCGAGGGTGCCGAGACTTTTTCCGTTCAAGATGACTTCCACGGCGCCGGCGTTGCCGAGAACCACATTGATCTTGTCCTTGCCGGTGAAGGTCATCGCATCGCCGACGGCAGCCGTTCCTTCATAAGCCATCTGGCCGTCCTGGCTCACCGACATCCAGCACTTATCCTGCAGGACCCGCAAGGTCACGGCCACACCGCGAGCCGCCGGGCTCGGCGCAGGCGCTACGGCAGGAACGCCCGGGGCGGATTCTCCATTGCTCGCCTGTGGCACGTTTGCAGTAGAGTCACCCGGCGAGCCGCCCGCCGTCGTCGCTGACTCTGTCATCGAAGTCGGCGGTGAAGAACCTTCCGGTGTCGCCGCCCCCTGAACCCCTGGCAGGGACTCGGACGTTACCGTCGCCGGTGGTTTGGCGCCGTTGATGGCAACACCATTGTCGGCGCGACCCTTGTTGTCATTTCGGTCACTGCCTGGCATGCTGGCCGAGACAAAGACCAGTCCGGCAATGGCCGCCACCGCCAGGCCATAACCGGCGTACTTGACGATACCACCCGGCCGAGGCGCCGAGTACTCATTTTCCTTCTCCTCCGTCACGGGAGGCGCTTCCTCTTCCTCTGATTTCCAGTCATGTTTCATCGCTTCGATCAGCGGCGCCGGATCGAGGCCAAGGTATTTGGCATAACTGCGCATAAACCCGACGCCGTAGACACGACCGGGGAGCAAGTCATAATTGCCTTCTTCCAAAGCGGTCAGGTACGCCAGACGGATGTTTGTATCCGTTTCCACCTGACGCAATGAGAGTTGCTTCTGTTCCCTGGCTTGCCGGAGCACAAGCCCGAGGCTTTCCATCGACGTGACCTCCTTTCTGAAAGCGTGCTTCATTGTATAGCATGAGCAGGTTCACCGCTTCGGTAACCGAAGATGCATCCACCGCAAAAGCGTACTGAGGGCTCGGTCCGTTTGGATACCCGTATAACGGATCATAATATTCCCGCAAAAGCACTTCCGCAACAGCGGCATAATCCTCCTGTTCGACCCATCGGATCAGTTCTTTGACCCGGGCCTTGCCGAGGCGCTGTTCCAACCGCTCCATGGCTTGCAACAGTTTCCCCCGGTCCGATTGGCTGGCATAAACATCGACAAGCCGCTTGATTCGCAGGGCCATCGGCGCATACAACAGGATCCGCTCGCCCTCCTGCATACGCCGGAAAAAGGTCTGCGGAAGGGAGACGCGGCCGATACGGCGGCTTTCACACTCCATGAAGATGCCGGGCTTGCCTTCACAGGCCCGCAAGGCCATGAAGAGACGGCTCCAAAGGTCTGCTGACTCGGAATCGCGTCATAACCGATATGGCCGAAGACGCTGCCCCGGTTCTCGGCGATGGCCTCCAGATCGATCACGCCGGCGCCCCTTGCGGCCAGGGCCGAGAGGATCTCCGTCTTGCCGACGCCGGTGTTGCCATGAAGCATCAGAAAAGGCCAGGCGCTGAGGCGCTGCTCAAGGTATTCATTGACATAACGACGAAAGGCCTTGTAACCGCCTTCCAGTCGATAGGTCTCCATCCCCATCAGGTTGAGAACAGTCGATGTGGTCTTGCTGCGCATCCCGCCACGCCAGCAAAACAGGACGGCTGGTCCCTTGCCGGCGATGGTCTGAGCCTTGCGGTACATTTCCGGGAGCTTGGGACCGGTGATCTCCAGGCCGATTTCGCGGGCATCGGCCGGCCCCTGGTGCCGGTAGATGGTGCCCACGCGAACCCGTTCCTCATTGGAAAGCAAGGGGAGATTGACCGCGCCGGGAATGGTGGCTTCTGTATATTCACCTTCTGATCGCACATCAATCAGCGGACCAAATTCACCGGACAGTGCTTTCTCGATGGTGATGGGAATTTCCGTGTTGCCTCTCATGCGCTCGCAATGACTTCCCTTCAAGAAAAAAAGTCGAAAAATCTCCCGAAGGTTAATTTTACGACATTCTCATATTAGTATATCATTTGGAGTCTAATCCTGTCAAAAAGTTCAAAGCCCGCTTAAAATTTGACTTCTCCGCGCGCCAGTTTTTGCAGCACCGGGTCAAGTTTTGTCCGGATTTCCTCCGGCAGGGGCTGATGCTCGCCCGTTCCCCCTGCCGGTCTTTGATAGATATTCCATTGGATCGGCAAGGCGCCCGTTTGTCCGTCTTTTCCACTGAGGATCGCCTCCAGGCGGGGAAGCAGATCGGCGCTGTTCACACCGCCTTGGATCACCCATACGCCCGGAGGCGCGACTTCGTTCGGCTGGAGCAGCACGATGACGTTGTTCGACCGCCGGGTGCCCGCCGGTTGTGGCGGCGTATCTGCGGACCGCAGGACGATCCGCAGATCAGCCGAAGCGGCTGCGGCTGCAGCGTCATCGCTGGCGGCGGAGCCTCCGGCGCCTGCGGGATTTGCCACTCCGGCGACGTTTCCGGCAGCGCTTCCAGTCCCGGCCGCCGCATCCCCCGCGCCTGCCGTCCCAGCAGGATCTGCTGGGGCGATCACCGGCGTCATGATCAATCCGGAGTTTCTTCCCATCTCCGCCATACCTGCCCGAATGGCCCGCTCAACGGCGGCTGTTTGCGTTTCGCCGGGCGGCGTCAAGACAGCGACAGTCCCACTGGGCAGCATGGCGCCGGCCAAGGCGCCCGCCAGATAGGCGCTCGCCTGTCTCGTTTCCTGGGCGCGCTCTTCCGGTGGACCAAGGTAGATGTATTTGGTTTTCGGATACTTCTGCTGCGCCGCCGGCAACAGACCGGCAAAGGCCGGATCAGCGATTACGACGGCTCGCGCCTCATTTTCGCCAAAATAGCGCAGCGCTTCTTCAGGGGTGAGGAAATCAGTCGATGCGATGGCCCGTGCAGTGACGCCATAGTGATCTTTCAATGAATGCAAGGCAGCGGAGATCTGGCCATTGCCCCCTTCCGCCGGCGTATGGGACGGGGCCAAAATGGCGCCCACCAGCGGCGGCACATACCCGCCGGCGGTGATTTCGTAATCGCCTTCGTCATCGGCGGTTGTGGTTCCCCGACACCCCGCGAGAAGCAACAGGGGAAGCAGGAGCACGACGAGCGACAGCGCCCGCAAGATCCCCCGATGGGTCCGCTCCGTTCCTTCGTGCCGCAGCGTTCCTAATATCCCTTGCGTTACTTCTACCCCTTGGTTCCCTCTCGACTGCGTTTTTTCCATCGACTGCGCTGTGAACAAGCCGAACGATTGATCCGATCCTTCCGTCGCCGGCGAACGGTTCGTTCCCGATCGCCCTTGCAACGTCTCATCTTTCCCTGTCAACACCTGCGCCATTCCCTTTCTTTAGCTCCCCGTATTTTTCGCCGAACCATACTTCGCTTCAAACTGAACTTTGCTGATCAGGATCTCCCTCGGCTTGCTGCCTTCATAGCCGCCGACGATACCCCGCTGCTCCATGATGTCGATGAGCCGGGCCGCCCGGGCGTAGCCCACTCGCAGGCGGCGCTGCAGCATGGAGATGGAGGCTTGCCCGCTGTCCAGGAGCACGCGGACGGCGTCGACAAAGAGTTCGTCGTCTTCCTCCTCCGGCGTTTCCGCCTGTTCCTGGGCCTTGATGACCCCTTCCTGGTATTCAGGCAGCCCCTGGGTTTTTAAGAATTCAACGACGCTCTCCACTTCTTTGTCAGAGACGTAGCAACCCTGCACCCGCAGGGGCTTGTTCGATCCGACCGGCGAAAAGAGCATGTCCCCCCGGCCAAGCAGTTTTTCCGCGCCGGCTTGGTCGAGGATCGTCCGCGAATCGATCTGGGAGGAGACGGCGAAGGCGATCCGGGAAGGCACGTTGGCCTTGATGATCCCGGTGATGACATCGACGGAAGGCCGCTGAGTGGCGATGACCAGGTGGATGCCCGCCGCCCGGGCCATCTGCGCCAGCCGGCAGATGGCGTCTTCCACGTCCACGGCGGCGACCATCATCAGGTCGGCCAATTCGTCGATGAGGACCACCACATAGGGCAGGGCCGGCTGCGGTCCGTCGGGGTTATCGAGGGCCTTAAACTGGTTAAATCGGGTGATGTCCTTGACGCCGGAGGCGGCGAAAAGCTCATAGCGGTTTTCCATCTCGTTAACGATCCACTTAAGGGCCGTCGCCGCTTTTTTCGCGTCCGTCACGACGGGCGCGATCATATGGGGGATCCCGTTGTATTGCGTCAGTTCGACCATCTTCGGGTCGATCATGAGAAACTTCACTTCATTCGGTTTGGCCTTGAAGAGGATGCTGCTGATCAGGGTGTTCATACAGACGCTCTTGCCAGCCCCGGTGGCCCCGGCGATCAGCAAGTGGGGCATGCGGCTCAGTTCCGACACAACCGGCGCGCCGGCGATGTCCTTGCCCAGGGCGATGGTCAGCTTGGACGTCGACTGTTGAAACTCGTTGGCCTCAAGGACCTCGCGGAAGGTGACGGCGGTCACTTCCTTATTCGGCACCTCGATGCCCACAGCGGCCTTGCCGGGAATGGGCGCCTCGATCCGGACGGCGCCGGCCGCCAGCGACAGAGCGATGTCATCGGCCAGGTTGGTGATCTTGGACACCTTGACGCCAGGCGCCGGCTGCACCTCATAGCGGGTGATGGCCGGTCCGCGGTTGACCTGAGTGACCTTGACGCGAACGCCGAAGTTGTTCAAGGTCTCTTCCAGGATGCGAACGTTTTCCGTGATGTCATGATCCAGCCGCGGGCTTTTCACGCGCAGCGATCGGTTCAATAGGCTGAGCGGCGGCAGGCTGTACTCCATGCCGGCATAACCGGAGGGACCCGAACCGCCCTCCGTTGCGGCAGCGCCTGCAGCGGTCGTCCCCCCGGAACCCGCTCTCCCCGCCCCAACCGTCGCGCTCGATGGGCCGCTTTCACCAGTGGGTCCGTGGGCGCCGGATGGGCCCAAGTCGCCTCTGTCATCACCCTCGGAAGCTCCGTTCTCCCCGGCGCCACCGATCGCTCGGGCGGGAGCGCCGGCGGCGTTCCCATCCAACCCTTGCGCCAGATCACCGGTCGACAGTTCACTGGCGGACGGGTGTTCGCCAGCGCCGTCAGCGAAACCGGAGGAGCCGCTCTCCCCTTGGCCCTTCCCCTCCACCAATGTGTCCTCCATGGCAGGCTCTTCCGGCGTTTCCGCCTCATCATAGTGCGTAATGATCAAGGGCGCCGTATCGTCCATTGGCGGCGGTGCATTGTCCCCTTTTGTCGCTTTGCTGGATTTCGTCGCTTTCGTTGCAGACGCCGCGCCGGGAACTTCCGCAGGCGCAGTTGTGACCGCATCAAGCGGTTTTTCGATCTGCTTCAACCACTCGGGCGTGTTTTTTTCATGTTCAAAAATGACAAGGGGGATCTCTTCTGTCCCGTTGACCTGAGGCGGCTCCTCTGTCTTCTTGCGGCGCGTCTTCTTCTCGATGGTCTTCTTCGGCACAGGCTCTTCCTCTTCGACAACGGTGAAGAGGAATTTGCCGAGTCCGCCCCGCGCCCGTCCAAACCAGCCGGCCAGCGCGGCGAAGAATGTCCCCACCAACTGAACGAGGGACACCTCAAAGGCGAAAAGGATGGCGCCTAAGATCAGGGCGACTAGGATGATGTATGTACCGATGGTGCCGAAGAGCGTTTTCAAGAGGATGGCCACAGAGGCGCCAAGAACGCCGCCGCCCTTGCCTTCCATGCCGGCCTGCCAGTCCGATCCCCCTACCGGCAGGAGCAGGTGCAGGAAGGTGAGCAGGATCATATAGGCCCCTGTAAAGCCGGCCAACTTGCGTCCTACAGCAAAATGGGATCGCTGGGTCATGATCTTGATGCCGACGTAAGCTAAAAAGAGCGGAAAAAAGATTTTCCCCTGTCCCGCCGTGATGCTCAGGCTGTCATAAAAAAACTGGCCCACGGCGCCAGCACCGGCTGAAGGCATCACCAGAGGATTGGCGCCGACGGTAAAGAGGCTGACGATGCCGAAAACGGCGACTGCCAAAACGGCCAGGCCGACCATTTCATACTTCAGGTCTTCTTTTAATTGATTGAACATATTTGCCACTTTGATCACCCTGTCATGTCAATGGAATCCTGTCATTCACAGTCCTCTTGTTATGTCCTGGCCTGTTTGCGCTAAGGTGCAACCATCGTCACTGTCCTTTGTAAAAAAGCCGCCGTTGTGGGCGGCGCAAAAGGAAAGCCATCCCAGCGGGGTGGCTTTAGCGGGTCTTAATCAGGAAAGATGTCCCTTCCCGGTTGCAATTCCGGATCCAGGTAATCCTTCGGATCGGTGGTCAAGAGGCGCGTCAGTTCATAGCGCCCGTCCCCCCGGTTGTAGGCCATCACAGGTTTTCCCTTGAAGGAGACCACCGACATGGTCGGCACATCCGGTGTGGTCCCCTGAAAGATGGTTTCCATCGGAACCGGCGTGTAGAGGATCATTGCAACAACCCCTTGCTGTTGCGGCGCTCCTCGATCAACTCATTCAGTTTTTTCACCGCTTCGCTGATCCCGCCGACGGCATCGATGAGTCCGCACTCGACGGCTTCCTTGCCGACGACGACCGTGCCGATGTCCCGGGTGAGTTCGCCGGTTTTGAACATCAGTTCCTTAAATTTATCCGGCGTGACACGGGAGTTGCGCGTCACAAAGGCGACGACGCGATCCTGCATCTTTTCCAGGTATTCAAAGGTCGCCGGGACACCGATGACCAGGCCCGTTAGGCGGATGGGATGGATCGTCATCGTCGCCGTGGAGGCGATCATCGAGTAATCGGCCGAAACAGCGATGGGAACGCCGATCGAATGGCCACCGCCCAGCACGATCGACACGGACGGTTTCGAAAGGCTGGCGATCATCTCGGCGATGGCCAGGCCGGCCTCCACATCGCCGCCGACCGTGTTCAGGATCAGCAGCACCCCTTCGATGTCCTTGCTCTGTTCCAGGGCCACCAGTTGGGGCAGGATGTGCTCGTACTTGGTCGTCTTGTTCTGCGGCGGCAGGATCATGTGCCCTTCCACCTGGCCGACGATGGTCAGGCAATGGATATTGCTTTTCCCGCCAGGGACTTCCGTTTCGCCCAATTCCTTCAGGGCATCGATGCGGCGTCCCCGCGATTCCTCGGGCTTTAGCGGCTCCGCCCCGCTCGGGTCAGGCTTCGCCGTTTTGGGTTCTACGTCCGGCGTCTCTTCAAATTGTTCTACCATGGGCCGACAATGTCCTCCTTTTGGCGTTGAATTCCCTCATTTCCCTATTTTGCACCAGAGAAGAGGGAACCATTCGCCGCCGCGCGAGGACGCCGATCGGCCCGACGGAATCGGTCACACCTCCATGATGATCGGCAGTATCATGGGGCGCCGGCGGGTTTTTTCATATAAAAACTTGGATAAGACATCACGCACGTTCGTCTTGATGGCCGCCCACTCGGTGACACGGCGCTCACCGGACTTTTCCAGTGCCTGCCGCACCTTGACCTTGGCTTCTTCCATCAGTTCTTCCGCCTCTCGCACATAGACAAAACCGCGAGAGACCATGTCAGGTCCGGCCACCACCTGTCCCGATTCCTTGCTGATGGTGATGACCACGATCAGAATGCCGTCTTGGGATAACTGGCGGCGGTCGCGGAGCACGATGTTGCCCACATCGCCCACACCCAGCCCATCGACGAGGACCCGGCCAGCGGCCACGCGCGAGGCGAGGCTGCCTTTTTTCGGCGTCAATTCAAGGACTTGTCCATTCTCGAGCACGAAGATATTGTCCTGGGCCACGCCGACATCACGGGCCACCTTGGCGTGACGGATCAGCATGCGGTACTCGCCCTGAATGGGGATAAAGTACTTGGGCCGGATCAGGTTGATCATCATCTTCAGTTCTTCTTGGCTGGCGTGCCCGGAGATGTGGCCGCCCGATGCTTCGTGGTAGACGTCGGCGCCGAGCTTGCAGAGGCCGTCGATGGTCCGGTGAACCGATTTTTCGTTGCCTGCCACCGGGCTGGCGGAGATGATGACCGTATCACCCGGTTGGTAATTGCTCAACCGTGTATCTGTCCAAGGTCCCCGCATCAAAGCTGACAAGGGCTCTCCCAGGTGACCCGTGGTCAGCAGGACCAGCTTATCATTTGGAATGGTGTTCCAATTCTCTTCATCACAGAGGGTACCCGGGGGAATCTCCAAGTAGCCGTTGGCGCGAGCCACCTGGACCACTTCCTGCATCGATTTGCCGACAACGACAACCTTGCGGCGGTAGCGGGCCGCCACCTGGAAGGTCTGTTGGATCCGGTAAAGGGATGAGGCGAAGGTGGTGACGATGATCCGGCCTTTGGACAAGCGGAATACCTCTTCCAGCTTGCCATAGGCGGCCTTTTCCGAAGGGGTGAACCCTGTTTTTTCCGCGTTGGTGGAATCTGAAAGCAGGGCCAGCACGCCCGCCTCGCCCAGTTGGGCCAAGCGGTAGTAGTCGGTGATCTCATCATCGACAGGCGTTTGATCGAACTTAAAATCGCCTGTGTGAATGATGACGCCGTCCGGTGTGTGAATCGCCACGGCGACAGCGTCGGCGATGCTGTGGCAGACGCGGATGAACTCTACACGAAAAGAGCCGATGCGCACGCATTCCCGCGGCGTAACCCGATGAAAGGTGGTCGCCGCCTGCATGTTCTGTTCTTTCAGATATGTTTCGGCCAGAGCCAGCGTGAGTTTGGTGCCGTAGACAGGCACAGGCAGTTCTTTCAGGATATAAGGCAATGCGCCGATATGGTCTTCATGGCCGTGGGTCACGATGATGCCGCGGATGGCATCGCGATTCTCCAGCAGATAGGTAATGTCCGGGATCACCACATCGATGCCGAGCATCTCGTCTTCAGGAAACATGATCCCGCAGTCGATGATCAACATCTCTTGATTCACTTTGATGACGGTCATGTTTTTGCCGATCTCGCCCAGACCGCCCAAGGGGATGATGCTTACTTTGTCCCCCGCGCCCATAGCATTCCTCCTCTTCTGATCACGACAAATCCTTTGTTTATTTCAAATCTAGACACAACAAAAAGGCCCTCCCGACTGGAAGGGTTTCGTTCCGATTTTTGAATCAAGGCTTGCTTTTTTCCGGCCCCGCCGCCACCGCAAACCTCAAATACCAAACCGTACAACCCATGCTATATTATTATACAAGCATTGGGCCCAGGATACAAGTTTTCCCTGATAGCGCCTTCAGGGTTCGTCGTTCTGCGTCGCTTGAATGAAAAAAAGCCCTCCCCATCAGGGAGAGCTTGCGAAGGTATGGTCTGTTTATCTCCGGCTCGTTAGGCCACCGTCTCCTCGCAGGAGGCGTCAAGGCTGTAGGACTCGATCAGTTGCCGCATGGCGTCCACTTCCTGATCGTTGGCCGGCACCAGCGGCAGACGGACACCGCCGACCGGCCGGCCCAACAGGTTGAGGGCCGCTTTAACACAGATCGGGTTGGAGGTGATAAACAGGCCCTTGAAGAGCGGATAGAGTTCATGGTGGATCCGGGCGGCTTCCTGAATGTTGCCGTTGATGCAGGCGGCAATCATCTTCTGGATCTCCTTGCCCACGAGATGGCTGGCCACGCTGACGATGCCGTGGCCGCCGACGGCCAGGATGGGCAGGGTCAACGAGTCGTCGCCGGAGTATACCTTGAAGTCCGGACGGGCCATGCGAACCACTTCGCAGACCTGATCCATGCTGCCGGCGGCTTCCTTGATGGCGACGATGTTGTCAAAGGCCATCAGCCGTTTTACCGTCGCCGGAAGGATGTTCGAGCCGGTACGGCCCGGGATGTTGTAGAGCATGATCGGCGAGGGAACCGCCTTTGCGACAGCGGCAAAGTGTTGGTAATAGCCTTCCTGAGGCGGCTTGTTGTAGTAGGGACCGACCAGCAGCAGGCCGTCGACGCCGGCTTCCCGGGCCTTGCGGCTCAGTTCAATGGTCGCCTCTGTATCGTAGGAGCCAGTGCCAGCGATGACGGTGGCCCGTTTGCCCACAGCGTCGACAACGGTGGAAAAGAGGCGAATCTTCTCTTCCTTTGTCAAGGTGGGCGATTCGCCGGTCGTTCCGGCTACAACAATGCCGTCCGACCCCGTATTAACCAGATAGTTGGCCAATTCCGCCGCCTGTGCGTAGTCGACCTCCAGGCGGTCATTGAATGGTGTCACCATGGCCGTAATCAGTCTGCCAAATTCCATTCTATCGTTCTCTCCTTTTTCCGGTTTTGGGGTCGGCTGTCTCGTCGGGAAAGCGATCTCTCGCAGCGAAAACAGTCTCCTCAGGATAGGCAAAATTGCCGGTGCAGGGCGTTCAAGGCCACTGTCAGGTCGCGCACCGGGATCAGGCACCAGATGGTGGTGTAGGAATCAGCCGATTGAAGGATCGGCACTTTTTCCCGGTTCAGAGCCAGGACGATCTGCGCCATTACGCCGGGGACGCCGGTCATGTGGATGCCGACGACGGCCACTTTGGCGCATCCCTGGCGGACTTCAGGACAGAGTCCCAACTCTTCGAGCACCTGCGTCGCTTTGGCGGTGATCTCGTCGGCGACGGTGAAGATCACCGCCGTCGGGTGGACATTGATGAAATCGACGCTGATCGCCGCTTCCGCCATCGCTTGAAAAACGGTCTGTCCCGTCAGCGCCGGGTCAGGCCACTGGGTGGTATCCACTTTGATCTGCGTGATCGGGGCCATATGGGCGATGCCGGTGATCAATCGGTCACAACCGGCGTCGTCGCCGGCATGATGCTGGGGCGCGCAGATGAGGGTTCCCTTGTCAGGATGGTCGGTGCTGCGGACACGGACAGCCTGATTGTTCTTCATGGCGATCTCGACGGCGCGAGGGTGGATGACTTTCGCCCCTTCCTGGGCCAATTGGCAGACCTCCCGGTAGGTGACGCTGGGCAGGACCCGCGCATCACTGACGAGATGGGGATCTACCGTGTACACACCCTTCACGTCCGTAAAGATATCAACCACCTCAGCCGCCAGGGCCGCCCCGATGGCCACCGCCGTCGTGTCGCTGCCTCCCCGTCCAAGGGTGGCGATCTCACCGTTCTCGCTGGTCCCTTGAAATCCGGCGATGACGGCCACCCGGTTCTGTTCCAGTGCTCGGCGGATGCGTTCGCCATCGACCCGTTGGATGCGAGCGTCGCCAAATTGCTCTGTTGTGATGACGCCGGCCTGCCAGCCAGTGAGACTAACGGCCTGGATCCCCGCTCTGCGCAGGCAGGCGGTCAAGACGACGGTAGAGATGATCTCGCCGCAGGCCATCAGCATATCCTGCTCGCGCAGCGGCAGGTCGGGAGCGACCTCTCGCACCAGCGAAAGCAGCGTATCTGTCGCGTAGGGTTCCGGTTTGCGACCCATCGCAGATACGACGACGATCACCCGGTACCCTTCCTCCAGCGCTTCCCCGATCCGTTGCACCGCATGATTTCGTTTCATCTCATTGGCGACAGAGGTTCCCCCGAATTTTAGGACGGCAATCCTCAAGGCCGTTCACTCCCGATTGCCGCCGCTGGGGAAGGGTTAGATCCGATTTCGTTGAATCAGCACTTCTGCGATCTGAATGGCATTGGTCGCCGCGCCTTTCCGGATCTGATCGGCCACCACCCAGAGGTTGAGGCCTTGGTCGATGGAAAGGTCCTCCCGGATCCGTCCGACAAAGACCTCGTCTTTGTCAGAGGTGTAGAGGGGCATGGGATATTGCTTGTTTTGCACATCATCAATCACGATAACACCTGGTGCTTTGGCGAGAATTTCCTTCGCTTCAGCGGCAGTGATTTTCCGCTTAAATTCAATGTTGAGCGATTCGGAATGGCTCCGGTAAACGGGAACCCGGACAGTGGTGGCGGTGATCCGCATGTCCGCTTCGTGCAGGATCTTCCGGGTTTCCTTGATCATCTTCCATTCTTCCTTGGTGTAATCCCCATCCTGGAAGACGTCGATGTGGGGGATCAGGTTGAAGGCGATGGGATGAGCGAAAACCTTCGGATCGACCGGCTCGCCGCGCAGGACCTGCCCAGTCTGCTCAGACAATTCAGTGATGCCTTCCTTGCCGGCGCCGGAAACGGCTTGGTAGGTGGAAACGACGACCCGTTCGATGCCGGCGGCGTCGTGAAGCGGTTTCAACGCGACGGCCATGATGATGGTGGAGCAATTCGGATTGGCGATGATCCCCTTGTGCCAGTCCACATCCTCGGGGTTGACTTCGGGGACGACGAGGGGCACCGCCGGATCCATGCGGAAGGCCGACGAGTTGTCGATGACGACAGCGCCGGCTTCCACAGCCGCTTGGGCAAATTCGGTGGAAGCCGACCCGCCGGCGAAGAGGGCGATGTCAATGCCGGCAAAGGCTTTCTCGTCAGTCAGGCCGATGGTGTACTCCTGTCCCTGGTAGGTGACCACTTTGCCGGCAGAGCGAGCGCTGGCCAGCAGGCGAAGTTCGCCGACCGGAAAATTCCGTTCCGCCAATACCTTCAACAGTTCCTGGCCGACGGCGCCAGTCGCTCCGACAATGGCCACATTGTACTTTTTCATCTGGTTGATCCTCCTTGACCGGCGCCTTCGGCCGTTTTATGACAGGTTTGCGAGCAAAACCGGCTGCAATTGCCGTTGTTGCAACGCCGCTGTGATCGCGTCCGGAATCAGTTCCATCCGGGCGATGAGCGAATTGGCTTTTGTTATGGCGTTATCTTGACCGAAAGGCACCATGTACACGTTTTTCATATTCATCAGCTGACCGATGTTTTTTAAGTTGTTGCTGAGGCCGTCATTGGTCGATATGGCCAGCAGCACAGGGCGGAGGTTGCGCAACTGCGCCTTGGCCGCCATGAGCACCGACGTATCGGTGATCCCGTTGGCCAGTTTGGCCAGGGTGTTGCCGGTGCATGGCGCGATGACGACGATGTCGAGCAGCTTCTGTGGTCCGATCGGCTCGGCATCCACAATGGTGCTGCGCGTCTTCTGCCCTGTGATGCGCTCCATCTCTTCCGTCCATTGGGACGCCGGCCCGAAGCGGGTGTCCGTGTGGGTTGCCGATTCAGAAAAAATCGGAGTTACGACGGCCCCATCCTTTACCAACCGGGCTACGATCGGCAGCACATCAGCAATGGTGCAGTGGGAGCCAGTGATGGCAAAACCGATGCGGACTCCTTGCAAAGGCATCCTGCACACCTCCCGGGGGGTTACCCGTCTCTGCGAGGGACATGCCGCGCGATCAGGTCGGGATAGACGCGGGCCAGGATTTCCCCGGCCGTCTTCGGCGCCACCTTCCCCGGCAGGCCGGGGGCGAGCAGCGCCCGGATTCCCAAGCGGCGAGCCGCTTCGAAATCGGTCCCTCCCGGCGCGCTGGCCAGGTCAATGATCAAGGCTTCACGGCTTGTGGCGGCCAGTTCCCCTTCGCCCAGCACTGGGGCCGGAACGGTGTTGAAGATGATGTCCGTCTCCGCCAGGACAGCGGCCAAAGCGGAAAAAGGTTCGGCGATGGCCCCCATTTCCCAAGCTCTGGCCCGGTGCCCGCCATCGCGGGTGACGACGGTCACACGGGAACCCATGGCCTGCAAGAGCCGGGTCAAGGTGAGGCCCAACCGGCCAAAGCCGAGCACCAGGCTGCGGCTGCCGTGAATCGTGATCGGCAGTTCCTCCATGGCGATCTGCAGAGCGCCCTCGGCCGAGGGCACCGAGTTCAGGATCGCCAATTCGTCCAGTTCAGCCACCTCGACCAGGGGAAGTTGATTGGACTGGGCCAACAGCCGCAGATTCGGACGGGCAACGCCGACAAAGATAGGACTGCCGGGCCTCAGCAAGGCCAAATGGTCCCTCTCTAAGCGCAAGGGCTGATGATGGAGCGGCGCATAGACGCGACCCTCAAGGTCAACCCCTGGCATGGGCAGGAGGAGCGCCGCTTTTCCCGCCAGCGCTTTCGGGATATCTGCCATGCCTCGCACCCGTCCCGTTTCCTCTACAGGCAAACCGATCACATCAACCGTCGCGCCCCGCTCAGCCAAGCGGCGTACGAGGATCTGATCCCGCGCGTCCCCTCCCATCACCACCAATGGGATTCCTTGAAGGGTCGTCATGGGTGTTCAAAACCTCCTCCACCAGAAACAGTGAAACTCTTTGTTAATATATGAGAGTCCGGCGCAGAGGTGTGCAGGATGTCGTTGTCAAAGAGCATTGCGGCGATAGCGGAATGGACTCTTCAATTAAAAGATGAGCTTGTCGAGCCCGTAGATCAGACCCTTGCAGGCGCCGATCCGGTGAATGGCCTCCAACACGCCGGGCATAAAGGATTCACGGCTGATGGAGTCGTGACGGATCGACAGGGTCTGGCCCAGGGCGCCGAAGATGACCTCCTGGTGGGCGACCAGTCCCGGCAGGCGGACGCTGTGTATCCGCATCCCATCAAAGTCGCCGCCACGGGAACCGGCGATTTTTTCTTCTTCCTGCAGGTGCCCCTGCCGGATCGCCTGCCGCTCCTCCCGGATCAACTCCGCTGTCTTGATCGCCGTCCCAGAGGGCGCATCCAGCTTTTGATCATGGTGGTACTCTATGATCTCCACGTTCGGGAAGAAGCGGGCGGCGTCGCGGGCGAAGCGCATCATCAACAACGCGCCGATGGCAAAGTTTGGCGCGATCAGGCAGCCTGTTTCGTTGGCGGCGGCCCAATCGGCGATCTCTTCCATATCTTTTGTCGAAAGGCCTGTCGTTCCGACGACAGGCGCGACACGCGCCGCCAGCGCCGTGCGCACGTTTTCCAGAACCGACGCCGGATTGGTAAAGTCCACCATTACCTGAGGCCGCGTCTCGGCAATCGCTGCGGTCAGATCGCCCTGCAACAGGACTCCGCAAGCCGGCAGACCAGCCAGGACAGCCGCGTCTTCCCCCATGCCGTTGTGATCGACGGCAGCCACCAGTGCCAACGATTCGTCTCCCAGGACCGCTTTGACTACCTCTCGGCCCATTCTCCCCCTGGCGCCGCTGACCAGGACTCGGATCCTCTCTGACATGACCCATCCCCCACTAAAAAGAATACAAAAAGGGAACACCGCATGGAGTTCAGGCGGTGCCCCCAAAAAGTAACATTCGGAAGCTGGTTTCCACCGTCCCCGTACGATTGGATAGCGCTCCATCCGGTCGAATCACCAGATGGCAGTTCCGAACATCTTATGCCCGGCCCCAGCCTGGGCGCAATACGGTTGCTCCAGACTTCGGCGGTTGCCCCTTTCCCTCCGGTATCATCGTCCACCGTCGGACTCCTCCAGGTACTCTTGACAGACCGCGCCTCTACCTCTCCACTGGGAGGTATATTCAGTTCATTAGGAAGATGGTATCATGGGACATCCCTGGCCGTCAACCACTGTGACAATTTAAAAGGGAAAACGGCGAGACGCTGTTCGCCGGTATGTATCGTCCAGTTCAACGATAACCACCTCGGCGCCCACCTTGACGATGGCGTCCCATGGGATGATCAGCGGTTCTCGGTCAGACCAAAAGCCGCCAAAGTTGCCTCGTGGCGGCAGAATGATGGCGTCGATCTCGCCGCTCGACTCATCGATGACCAGATCGGAATCGCCGACAGCGCCGAGGCGCTCCCCTGTTATCAGATTGACGATCTCCTTGCCCACCAGTTCGCTGAGACGCATCGGCGCCCCCCCTCCTTGTCCCCCTATCCCACTATACGCAGCAGGACCGGAAGATAGAAGCGAGTCGAGGCCTTTTCAACGACCGGTTTGCGCCTTTACCATCCTGTTTTTTTCAGCAGATCGGCCAGTTCCACTTTCAGCGGCTTGGCGCCGACGACCGCGAGGGCGCATAACTCCGGCGTCCAGAGTTCGCGGGCCACCTTGGTCACATCATCGAGCGTCACCGCGTAAACCCGCTCGATCACCTCTTCCGGCGGGACGAAGCGGTTGTAGCAGACTTCTGATTTACCTAAACGCGTCATCCGCGAGTTGACGCTCTCCAACCCCAGATAAAGGCTGCCCTTGATCTGTTCCTGCGTTCGCTTCAACTCATCGGGGCGAATCCCCTCTTCTCGGATACGGGCCATTTCGCGCAGGGAAAGCTCGAGGACCTCTTCGGCGAAGTCCGGACTCGTTCCGGCATAGAGGCCAAACATCCCCGCGTCGGAGAAGGCGGAATGGAAGGAGTAGACCGAATAGGCGAGGCCGCGGTTCTCGCGGATCTCTTGGAACAGGCGGGATGAGGCGCCCCCGCCGATGACATTGTTCAGGACATGCATGGCATAGATGTCGGGGTGTTCCTGGGAGAGGCCTTGGGCGCCCAGGCAGATCTGGACTTGTTCCACGTCCTTATGCTCAAAGACGCTCTTGTAGCTCATCTCCGGCTGGGGGCGACGGTAGATTTGCTTCGTCTTCGCCATGGAAGCAAAATAGCCCTTTACCTTCTCAAGCGTCTTTTCAGGGTCAATAGAACCGGCAATGGCGATGATGGTCCGATCGGCAGTGTACTCGGACTGGAAATGGCTGAGCATGCGCTCTCTTCCCATCCCCTGGATCGAATCGACGGTGCCCAGGATCGACCGTCCCAAGGCGCTGACCGGCCACATGGCCTCAGACAGCAGGTCATGAACGAGTTCGTCGGGAGAGTCCTCATACATCTTGATTTCTTCTAAAATCACCCTGCGTTCCCGTTCGATGTCATCGCTTTCAAAACGGGAGTGAAAAAACATATCGGCCAGCACATCGAGGGCAAGGTCGAAATGCTCGTCAAGCACCTTGGCGTGGTAGCAGGTGTATTCTTTCGAGGTAAAGGCGTTCAGTTGGCCGCCGACGGCTTCCAGCACTTCCGCCAGGTCCTTGGCCGTGCGCTTTTCTGTCCCTTTAAACAGCATGTGTTCAATAAAGTGGGAAACACCCGTCAAGGCGGGATCTTCATCTCTCGATCCGGTAGCCACCCAGATACCCATCGCCACAGAACGCACATGGGAAATCGGCTCCATCACTATCCGGACTCCGTTTGGCAACACTGTCTTGTCAACCATTTTCTTCCTCCTGAAGGCATCCAAGAAGCCCATTTCCGATTCATCCCGCCCGCAAGGATTGTGGACGGGCGCTTTCGCTTAAGTACCCCGAAGTGTATCAGCCCGGCGTCTTGATGTCAACGGTGCGAATCCCCTGCGCCCATCCGATGAGGCGCGCGCTCGCGGCGGTGATGAAAAAGACCGGGAATGTTCCCGGTTCACCGCGTCAGGTTAAAACCGTATTCAAAGAGCCGCTGACTGTCGCCAAAACGATCATCTGAATGAAGCACGACAGCGATCAATTGAATGTTGTTTTTCGTCGCAGAAGCGACCAGGCAGGCGCCCGCCGCGCGGGTCGTCCCCGTTTTTACGCCGTCGGCAAAGGGATAGGTCCAGAGCAAGGCGTTTGTGTTCTTGATTTCCCGGGGCCAGCCCTGCCGTTTTTTTAATTGAGCATGGCGGCTTTTCACGGCGGCAGCAAACTCGGGCCGCCGCATCGCTTCCCGGGCGACGATGGCCAGGTCATAGGCGCTGGACCAGTGCTGTTTGTGCGGCAATCCGTTGGTATTGAAAAACTGGCTGGTCTGCCCCCCCATGATGCGCGATTTGGCCGTCATCCAGAGGGTGAAAAACTCTTCACTGCCGGCGACATGTTCAGCTATGGCGACACAGGCGTCATTGCCGGAACGGACCAGGGCGCCTGTCAGCAGATCGCCCAGGGCGACCCGCTCGCCGGGGAAGAGGTGAATGCTGGCCTCGCCGGTACTACCGGCCTTTTGGCTGATGATCACCTCATCCTCCAGATCACCATACTCGAATCCCAGCAGCGCCGTCACAATCTTCGTCGTCGAAGCCGGTGGGCGCGCCTGGTGGGATTGCCGCTCAAAGAGAACCTTGCCTGTCGCGGCATCCATGAGCACAGCCGCATCGGCTGTCACATGAGGCCCGGCGCTGCATCCCGCCGGCTGAATAAGAATCAGAGATAAGAATATAGACAACTGAAGGGTCATCCTCGAGAACCGGATGAGTCGAAAAGATCCTAATGACGCCTGAAACAGCCACGGAAGCGGAGACACTCTTACGGTCCGGCAGGTTCCCCCTGTAAAGGCCACTTCGCTTTCCTCCCCGGCAAGCAACTGCCGGGTTTATTATTGCACCGGATCGCTTTTTTTATGGTCGCTCCGCCGTTCCCAGCAGTTCCGTCAAGGTAACTGCTTGCCACCCCTTTTCCTTTATATAGTTGAGCAGGGATGGCAGCGCCTGAACCGTCGGCGCTGTGGGATGCATCAGCACAAGCGCCCCTGGTCCAATTCCCGCTGTGACACGCTTCATCCATTCTTGGGGGGAAGGTTTAAGCCAATCGGCCGAATCGACAGTCCATAAGATGGTCCGGTATCCTTCCTGACGGGCTGTCGAAAGGACCCGCTCGTCCAGTTCCCCATAGGGAGGGGCGAACCACTTCGGCGCCAGGCCGGTCAGTTTGACCAAAGCGCCATGGGTCCGCCGGATCTCTTCCCGGTTGGCCCCTTCCGAGATCTGGGTCGGATGGGGATGGGAATAGCCATGATTGCCCACCTCATGACCTGCCTCATGGACCTTCGTCACATACTCGGGAAAATTATCGGCAAAGCGGCCTGTAAAGAAAAAGGTCGCCTTGGCCTGATGGCGGGAAAGGCTGTCGAGAAGCGCCTGGATATGTTCCTGACCCCAATCCACATTGATCGTCAGGGCCACTTTGTTGACGGGCGGACCTCGCCGCACAACGCTGTCCGCCTCACTTCGACCGCTTGTCTCAGCAATGTCTTGGTTTAGCGTGATCACAAATTGGGTCATGCCGGCCAACAGCAGGCAGACAACCGTCAAGGTCAACAGCACCCGCAAAAAGGTCCAGGGGATGAAGAGGGCGCGCATGGTCTTCCCCCTTTCGACGCATCGGTTCGGAGATCATGCCCAAAATCGAGTCGACACTTCGGATCCCTAGAGATCTATGCCTAGAGCAGTCCGGCAAGAAGGCGAAAACGAGAAAAGCAAACTCGTTGCTGAGTTTGCCTGTTTCGCATGGGTTCATCTTGTTCGATTAGAACCGTTTGCGCATCTCGTCGGGTCTTCCGTTCGGCATGGCGCCTGTCACGGCCGGTTTGGCGGCCTTAATCACTTCTTTGCGGGAGAGGTTGACCCGTCCCTGTTTGTCGATCTCGACGACCTTGACAGTCACTTCGTCGCCGATCTTGACCACATCCTCCACCTTGGCCACCCGTTCCTCGGCCAGTTGGCTGATGTGAATGAGTCCTTCCTTGCCAGGCAGGACCTCGACAAAGGCGCCGAAGTTCATGATCCGCGTCACCTTGCCGGTGTAGACCTTGCCCACTTCCACGTCAGCAGTGATGCCTTCGATGATGCGGACGGCTTTGTTGGCGGCATCGGTGTCAGTAGCGGCGATAAAGATGCGGCCGTCGTCTTCGATATCGATCTTGACGCCCGTCTCGGCAATGATCTTATTGATCGTCTTGCCGCCCGGTCCGATGACTTCCCGGATCTTGTCGGGGTCGATGGACATGGTGATGATCCGCGGCGCATAGGGCGACATCTCGGTCGCCGGCTTGTCAATGACGGCGAGCATCTTGCCCAAGATGAACATGCGGCCTTCCCGAGCCTGACGCAAGGCCTGGCTGAGGATCTCCCGGTTGACGCCCTTGATCTTGATGTCCATCTGCAGCGCCGTTACGCCGTCAGCGGTGCCGGCCACCTTGAAGTCCATATCGCCCAGGTGATCTTCCATGCCCTGGATGTCGGAGAGGATGGAGAAGTGTTCGCCTTCCTTGATCAGGCCCATGGCGATACCGGCGACAGGCTTTTTGATCGGCACGCCGGCGTTCATCAGCGACAGCGTGGAACCGCAGACGCTGGCCATCGACGTGGAGCCGTTCGATTCGACCACCTCGGACACGAGACGGATCGTATAGGGGAATTCATCTTCCGACGGGATCACCGGCAGGAGCGCCCGTTCGGCCAGCGCGCCGTGGCCGATTTCGCGACGGCCCGGTCCCCGCATGGGCCGCGTCTCACCGACGCTGTAAGGCGGGAAGTTGTAGTGGTGCATATAGCGCTTCGACTCTTCCACACCGAGGCCATCGAGGATCTGCAGATCGGCGATGGTGCCGAGGGTGCAAACATTGAGCACCTGGGTCTGACCACGGGTGAAGAGACCGCTGCCATGGGTGCGGGGCAGAATGCCCACCTCGACGGTGATCTTGCGGATCTCGTCCACCTTCCGGCCATCGGGACGCTGCTTGTCCACGGTGATCAGTTTCCGGACGATCTCTTTTTCCATATCATCGAGAACGGAACGGATGCCTTTTTCCTCTTCGGGAAACTGCGGCAACAGGGCTTCGACGGTCTCGCTCATGACTGCCTGGATATCGGCTTCCCGGGTGAGCTTGTCCGGGTTTTGGATGGCCTGGAGCAGTTTGTCGCCTACATATTGGCGCACAGCCTGATCGATTTCGGGATTGGTCTGTTTGAGGGGCACTTCCCGCTTCGGCTTGCCGGCGGCAGCCATCATCTCTTCCTGGAAGGCGACGATGCGCTGGATCTCCTGGTGGCCGAACATGATCGCTTCGATCATGTCTTCTTCCGGCACCTCACTGGCGCCGGCTTCAACCATCATGACAGCGTCCTTCGTCCCGGCCACGACGAGATGCATATCGCTCTTTTCGGCCTGTTCCGTCGTCGGGTTGATCAGCAACTGACCGTTGACCCGTCCGACGAGGACACCGCCGATGGGACCTTCAAAGGGGACATCAGACAGGCTGAGGGCGCAGGAAGCGCCGATCATGCCCACGATATCGGGCGGGCAGTCCTGATCGACTGACATGACGGTGGCGACGACTTGGACGTCGTTGCGGAAACCTTTGGGGAACAAGGGCCGGATCGGCCGGTCGATCAACCGCGCCGACAGGATGGCCTTCTCGGTGGGACGACCTTCCCGCTTGATGAAACCACCTGGTATTTTTCCTACAGCGTAGAGACGCTCCTCATAGTCGACGGTCAAGGGGAAGAAGTCGATACCGGGCCGGGGTTCTTTCGAGCCAGTCGCCGTCGCCAAGACGACCGTATCGCCATAACGGGCGAGGACAGCGCCACCGGCTTGTTTGGCTACCCGTCCTGTTTCAACGGTCAGAGTGCGTCCGGCAATTTCCATGGAGAATACTTGCAAGAAAATATACCCTCCTCTCATAAACATTAAGATATTCGACGTATATGTTAGTATTTCCTTCCATCATTAAAAAAACTCGCTCATACGCAAGAAAGAACGGGTTTCCCCGTTCTTTCCATTTTTTTAGTGACGAAGCCCAAGCTCAGTCACAAGCTTGCGATAACGCTCAATATCGGTTCGCTTCAGGTAAGCCAACAGATTCCGACGCTGACCGACCATCTTCAGCAGACCCCGGCGGGAGTGGTGATCTTTTTTGTGGGTTTTCAGGTGCCCCGTCAGGTAGTTGATCCGATCCGTCAGGATGGCGATCTGCACTTCCGGAGAACCGGTGTCCTTCTCATGTTGCTTGAACTTGCCGATGATCTCCTGCTTGCGTACGTTGTCCAATGCCATCCATGTCACCTCCTTACACTGTATTCTCCAAAAGCCAAGAAAGCCGCCGGAGGGTCGGCAATCTGAGCCGATGGAACTCAATCATTTGCCGATGATGGTGATCACCAGCCGCCCGGTGGCGATGTCTTTGATGACGAGATCAAAAACCCGGCCGGAACGGGCCACAAATCCGCGAAAGCGCGTCGCCGTCGGGATATGACCGGGGATATCATGGGCTGCAGTTTCGATGTCAATGATGGAGATGCGTTCCTGGCGCAGGTTGTACAGGCGCTTGCGGGCATGGTCGGTCACGATGACACGTAGCATCGCTCGCTACCAACCGTTTCAGGACCCGTCGCTTTTGTCATTCAACAAGGCGTACAGGGCGTCCTGAAAAGCCAACCGCGCTGGTTCCTCTGCTCCAGCCAAACGGTAGAGCAGCTCCAATTCGGACTTCAAAGCCAGAAACTCCTCACTGGCGCAGATGTGGGCCACCTCGCCGGCAATGGAACGGAGTTCCTGGTGATGCTCGTCGATCAGCGGCAGTCCCATGGGCGCCTCCTTCCCCGGAGTCACAAGTGACATTGTAGCATAGTCATTTTGCGAAGTAAAGGAAAGGTGTCGCTTAAATTTCTATGATCCGGTTCGGAAAGATATGTTCCCGCTGGGAGTGGAAGAAGTGCCGCGTGTCCTGCAGGTCCCCATGGATCTGCTCCACCAGTTGTTCCGGGCTTTGAAAACGCATCTCCGGGCGCATCCTGCGCAGCAGTTGAAGTGTCAAGGTCTCACCGTACAGGTCGCCTTCAAAGTCGATCAGGTGAGCTTCCACCGTCTCGGCCAGATCGATGCCGAAGGTGGGTTTCACGCCGATGTTGATGACCGCCATGACGCCCTCAGGAAGGCTGGCAGAGCGAGCCCAGGCGGCGTAGACGCCTTGGGCGGGAAGGTACTGTTCCGGCGGCAACGCCACGTTGGCGGTCGGAAAGCCGATGCTTCTCCCCCGCTGATCGCCAGGCACGACGGGACCGCGCAGGATGGGGCCATAGCCAAGCAGATCGGCGGCTCGCTCCACATCGCCCTTCTCCAGGGCCGCCCGCACGGCTGTGGAACTGACCGGTTCTCCGGCGAGGGTGACGGCATCAATGACCCGCACCCTCATGCCCAGACGATGGCCCAACTCCCAGAGCAGGTCTGGCGTCCCTTTGCCGCCGCGACCAAAACTGTAGTTGAAACCAACCATCACCGACTCGGCGCGCAGGTCCTCATGGAGCACCTGATGCACAAACATCTCCGGCGATAGCTTGGCCAGTTCCGGGCTAAAGGGGAGCGTGAGGACGATGTCAACGCCGAGACGCCCCAATAGCGAGGCTTTCACATCCATCGGCGTGATCAGCTTCGGCGCCGCTTCAGGACGGATCAGCCGCAACGGATGGGGGTGAAAAGTCGCCACCACCGCCGTTCCCTGACTGGCTTGCGCCTTTTTCACCATCTCGGTGATCAGTTTTTGATGGCCGAGATGGATGCCATCAAAATTGCCCAGTGCCACATGGACAGCCTCATAGCGGCTGTCGAGCGGACCCTTGTATACGATGGTTTTCATGGCCATACCTACTTCGATCTGGTTTCCAGGCGGTTGAACACTTTGCGAGGCTGGCAGAGCCACTGTCCGTCCTTCTGAAAGGCCTGCCCCACCGCCAGCAGCTTCTGCTGCCGGTGCATGCGGATCCACTGTCCTTCCGACCAGCCGTCGCCGCGCAGGTACTGCGCTAGGCCCTGCGAGAGCGCCGACAGCCGATTTTCTCCGATCTCCAAGGCCGGTAGGTGAGCAAGGGCCTCATAAGGGCTAACCAAGTGTTCTCTCGGCAACCCCTCGGCCAAGGTTTCCATCGCCACGCTTTCTCGGAGAGAAAAACGTCCGCTCCGGGTCCGGATCAGCCAGCCCATATGGGCGCCACAGCCCAACCGCTGGCCGATGTCGTGACAGAGCGTTCGAATATAGGTCCCTGCCGAGCATTCCACATCGAGAATGATCTCTTCGGGGCGCGCCGGATCATAGTTAACGATGCCGATACGAGAAATGGACACCGGTCGGGCAGACCGTTCCACTTCGATTCCCTGCCGGGCATACTCGTACAACCGTTTGCCACCGACAGACACGGCCGAAACCATCGGCGGTATCTGCCAGATCTCCCCCCGAAACATCTGGAGCGTCTTTTCCCATTCATCTAAAGACACCCTCGGCACGGCCCGGATATCCACTATACGTCCAGAGGCGTCCTGGCTGTCTGTGGTGGCGCCCAGCCGGAGCTGCGCCCGGTAGGCTTTATTGACGCCGCCGACCAATTCAACCAGGCGAGTGGCCTGGCCAACAGCGATGGGCAAAACGCCAGCCGCATCGGGATCGAGCGTTCCCAGATGGCCGATCCGCTTCTCTTTGAGCAATCGCCGGGCCTTCGCCACCACATCGTGGGAGGTCATGCCCGGCGGTTTCAACAGGTTGAGAAACCCTTCGAGTTCAAGCGGTTCCAATTTCATCCATCACCGCCTGCACGATCTGCTTTTCCGCATCATCCAATCCACCCATGAAGGTACATCCCGACGCGCGCCGGTGGCCGCCGCCGCCAAAGCGCCGGGCGATGGCATAGACATCAATGTCGCCTTTGGAGCGAAAACCCACCTTGATTTGGCCGGCGTCGACCTCCCGGAAGAGGAGGGCCACCTGAACGCCATCGATGGCGCGGGGGTAATTGATCAACCCATCGCAATCATTGGCGCCGGCGCCAGACACCGTCATCGTCTCTCCAGTGACCCGGAGCCAGGCGACGCGGCCGTCGGCGCTCAGCTGCAACGACGTCAACACCGACGACAACAGTCGCAGGTAAGCGAGGGGTTTGCGTTCGTAGACCTCTTCACGGATCTCATTGACTCGCGCGCCCAGGTCCCGCAGTTCTGCCGCCAGGCGCAGCGTGTCGGCCGTTGTATTGGCATACTGAAAGGAGCCCGTATCGGTCATTACAGCCGTGTAAAGAGCCGTAGCCACATCCGGCGTGATCGTCCAGCCAGCCGCCCGGCATAGGTGAAAAATCATTTCGCCGCATGCGGGCGCTGAAGGATCGAGCCAATTGACATCACCGAAACAGCCGTTGCCGATGTGGTGGTCGATATTGACGACGGGGACATTCCCATCGAGCCAACGGACCCCATCGCCGATGCGTCCTCGATCGGCGCTATCAAGGACAACAAGCAAATCCGGCTCAAAAGGGGGCAGCGTTGCAGCGTCATAGAGGCGCGAAAGGCCGGGAAGAAAGCGATATCCCAGCGGCGCCGGATCATCGCAGTAGGCGATCGCCTTTTTTCCGCATGCCTCCAGAACAGACAACATGGCGCTGACCGAACCCAGGCAATCGCCGTCAGGAACCTTATGGACAAAGAGGAGTATGCGGGAGGCCGCCGAGAGGTGGGCAATGGCCTGCCCCAGTTCCCCTTCAACGGGGTGCTTCGGTATCATCATGGGTCTCCATTTCGGTCAATAGACGAGCGATTCGGGTTCCCCGGGCGATGGAGGGATCGGAGAGGAACACCAGTTCCGGCACATAACGGACCCGCAACGACTTCGATAGTTCCGTGCGCAGAAAACCGGTGGCCTGCTTCAGCGCCGCCAATGAGTTATCACGGGCGTTTTCATCACCCATGACACTAAAAAACACCTTGGCGTGCCGTCCGTCTCCAGACACCTCAACGGCTGTGATGCTGGCAAAGCCCAATCGCGGATCTTTCATCTCATCACGGAGCAGTCTCGCCAGTTCACGTTTGATCTCTTCCGCCATGCGGGCCATCCGATGACCGGCCATGGTTGTCAACTCCTCAACACGATAGCTTTGTGGAGGGGTTTCCCCCTCCACAGCTCACTTTGAATTAAGCTTTGTATCGATGGGCAGCAACCTTCTAATCGATCTTGCGCTGCACCTTTTCGATGACGAAGAATTCCAGCGTGTCTTGTTCCCGGATGTCGTTGAAGCTCTCGATGCCGACGCCGCATTCGTAGCCTTCGGCGACATCTTTGACGTCATCCTTGAAGCGCTTCAGGGAATCCAGCTTGCCTTCATGGATAACGATGCCGTCGCGAATGACACGGACTTCGGCGTTACGGGTGATCTTGCCGTCGAGGACATAGCAACCGGCGATGGTGCCTGCTTTGGGCACCTTGAAGGTCGCACGGACCTCAGCGTGGGCCTGAACAACTTCCTTCTCTTCCGGTTCAAGCATGCCCGACATGGCGGCCTTGATGTCCTCGGTGGCGTCGTAAATGACGCGGTAGAGGCGAATGTCGACCTGCTGCGCTTCCGCAGCCTTGCGGCTGTTGGCGTCCGGTCGGACATTGAAGCCGAGGATGATCGCGTTGGAAGCCGCCGCCAGCATCACATCGGTCTCAGTAATGGCGCCGACACCGCCGTGGACGCAGTTGACGCGCACCTCGTCGGTAGAGAGCCGTTCGAGGGCGCCCTTCAGCGCCTCGGCAGAGCCCTGCACGTCGGCTTTAACAATCACATTCAGGTCCTTGACCTGGCCCTCTTTGATCTGCTTGAACAGGTCATCGAGAGAAACCTTGGAAGTCCGCTTCTGTTCCTCTTCCTTGCGCTTGTTGACCCGCTCCGAGATGACCTGTTTGGCCAATTTTTCCTCGGTGACGACACTGAAGGTGTCGCCTGCCTGGGGCACATCGGAAAGACCGAGCACCTCAACCGGCATGGAGGGGTCCGCTTTTTTCACCCGGCGGCCCTTGTCGTCGACCATGGCACGGACTTTCCCTACCGCCGTGCCGGCAACGATGACATCGCCGATGTTGAGGGTGCCCTTTTGAACCAGAACAGTGGCCACAGGACCACGTCCCTTATCCAATTGGGCTTCGATAACAGTGCCGCGGGCAGCCCGTTCCGGGTTGGCCTTCAGGTCTTGGACCTCGGCGACCAGCAGAATCATCTCAAGCAGTTGATCGATATTCTGGCGAGCTTTGGCGGAAACGGGCACGGTGATCGTGTCGCCGCCCCACTCCTCCACAACCAGACCGTATTCGGTCAGTTCCTGCTTCACCCGATCCGGGGTGGCGTCGGGCTTGTCGATCTTGTTGATAGCGACGACGATGGGCACGCCGGCCGCTTTGGCGTGATTGATAGCCTCCACCGTCTGGGGCATGACACCGTCGTCCGCGGCGACAACCAGCACGGCGATATCGGTGACCTGGGCGCCACGGGCACGCATGGCCGTGAACGCCTCATGACCGGGTGTATCCAGGAAGGTGATCTTCTTGCCGTCGATCTCAACCTGGTAAGCGCCGATATGCTGGGTGATGCCACCGGCTTCCGAGGCGATGACGTTGGTCTCACGAATCGCGTCAAGCAACGATGTTTTGCCGTGGTCAACGTGTCCCATAACGGTCACGACGGGCGGGCGATGGATCAGATCCTCGTCCGTCTCATCGGGTTCCTCAGCGAGGATTTCTTCAGCGGTGACCGACTTTTTCACCTCAACGGTAATGCCCCAATCGGCGGCGAGGATGGAAGCCGTGTCAGCGTCGATCTCCTGGTTGATCGTTGCGAGAACACCCAGTTGCATGAGCTTTTTGATGATGTCGGTCACCGTCTTGCCCATGGCCTGGGAGAGTTCCAGCACCGTCACAGACTCATCGATCAATATATGCTTCGGCGCTTCTGCCTCCATCTGGCGCATGCCCTTCTTACCCTTGGGCTGGTTGCGCGGATGGATCAGCTTGGCGCCTGGCCGATCTTCATAACGGTGATCATGCTCTTTCGGCTGTACCTTGTGGTTGGCGTGGCGCTGACGGCCGTCTTTTTTCGGCGCTTCAGTCGTTTCCGGAGGCTTGGGGATGGCCGACTTGGGGATCGGTCGGCCGCCGCCGCCCGGACGTCCCTGACCCATGGGCGGACGTCCGGGGCCACCAGGGCCGCCGGGGCCGCCAGGGCGACCGCCGCCGGGACGGGGACCGCCGAAGCCGCCTTCCGGACGGGGCGGGCGAGGACCGCCTTGACCCATGCCGGGACCACCGGGGCGAGGACCGCCGAAGCCGCCTTCGCGGGGCGGGCGAGGACCGCCTTGGCCCATGCCGGGGCCGCCGGGACGGGGACCGCCGAAGCCGCCTTCGCGGGGCGGGCGAGGACCGCCCTGACCCATGCCGGGACCGCCGGGACGAGGACCGCCGAAGCCGCCTTCCGGACGGGGCGGACGAGGACCGTCAAAACGCTGCCCTTCCGGGCGCGGCGGACGGGGACCGCCAAAACCGCCTTCCGGACGGGGCGGACGAGGACCGTCAAAACGCTGCCCTTCCGGGCGCGGCGGACGGGGACCGCCAAAGCCGCCTTCCGGACGGGGCGGGCGAGGACCGTCGAAACGCTGCCCTTCCGGACGCGGCGGGCGCGGGCCACCCTCGGGCCGTTGACCTTCCGGACGGGGCGGGCGAGGACCGTCGAAACGCTGCCCCTCCGGACGCGGCGGGCGCGGGCCACCCTCGGGCCGTTGACCTTCCGGACGGGGCGGACGGGGACCATCGGGGCGTTGGCCTTCCGGACGAGGCGGACGGGGACCATCGGGGCGTTGGCCTTCCGGCCGAGGCGGACGGGGACCATCGGGGCGTTGACCTTCCGGACGAGGCGGACGGGGACCATCGGGGCGTTGGCCTTCCGGACGAGGCGGTCGCCCACCCTCGGGACGTTGGCCTTCCGGGCGTGGCGGCCTACCCTCGACACTTCTCTGTCCCTCCGGACGAGGAGCGTGACCTTCTGGACGGCGGTTCTCTGCCGGCGCCTTCTGCGCTTCCTCCCTGGGGGCTGTCTTATGTTGCTCATCAGAACGGGCAGAAACCGAGCCTTTTCCTTTAAACAGCGGCGTAATCCTCTCGACATCGCCGTCTTCAATGGTACTCAAATTATTCTTTACATCGATACCCATCTCATTGCATTTGGACAAAAGAGCTTTGCTCTCAACACCCAAATCCCGGGCCAATTCAAAAACTCGTTTTTTGACCATTCTGTCACCTCCGCGATATTTGGCTGGATTCGGCTGTGGTTGCGTTTATCGCCTTATGGATTGCGCCGGCAAAGCCCTCATCGAGGACAGCGACCAACGTTCGCGGCGAAAGACCGACCGCTTGACCGATGGTCTCCTTCTGTCCGTATGTCGCCACCGGAATCCCCAGGTCATCACACCAATGGCGGTACTTTTGAACGACACCGGCAGAGGCATCTTCCGTGAAAATCAGGAGGAATACCTTTTGTTTTTTTAGATTGGCTTCCACCGCGCTGTCTCCAGCGGCGATTTTTCCGGCGCGCCGAGCAAGACCGAGCAACCCATGGACCTTGTCCGTAACCATCAAACCTCTCCCATTTGCGCTTTCAAGTTCTCCACTACATCCGGCGATATGGCCTGGCGCAACGCTTTTTCCAGTCGCCTCGCCTTGATCGCCTTTGTTAGGCACTCTGTATTTGAACAAACATAGGCGCCCCGCCCCGACTTTTTCCCCGTCGGATCGAGAAGAATCGCACCTTCAGGAGTTCGAACGACGCGAATTAACGCTTTCTTGTCTCTCATCTCCCCGCAACCAACACACATTCGTTGGGGTATTTTACGAAGGCGATTCATTTTTTCCCTCCAGGAGTAGAGGCGCCTGTCTTTTTATCAATGGTCAACTCAGGAGAATCCTGAGGAATTTTAGCATCGTCAGTCTCTTCGTCATTTCCCTCTTGGTATTCGTCAGGGAACTCTTCATATTCCTCGTAGTTATCATCATAGGCGTCATCATACTCTTCGTCGTATGCTTCTTCCTCATACGCCTCATCGTAATTTTCGTCCGCCTGGGCGTCAAAGTCTTCATATTCGGATTCATAGTCTTCGTCATAATCGGCAAAATTGGCCTTTGCCGTTTTGGCTTGACTTTCACTCTTGATATCGATCTTCCAGCCTGTCAGTTTTGCAGCGAGGCGAGCGTTTTGACCTTCCTTCCCGATCGCCAGCGACAACTGGTAATCAGGCACAACGACACGGGCCACTTTGTCTTCTTCAATGATGTCCACAGAGACCACCTTGGCCGGACTGAGAGCATTGGCCACAAACTTGGCCGGATCAGGGTTCCATTTGACGATATCGATCTTTTCGCCCTTCAGTTCGTTCACGACGGCCTGAACCCGCATCCCCTTCGGTCCAACACAAGCCCCGACAGGGTCGACATTCTCATCTTTCGAATAAACAGCGATCTTGGAACGGGCGCCGGCTTCCCGCGAGGCGGCCTTCAACTCAACCGTTCCATCATGGATCTCAGGGACCTCCAATTCGAACAACCGCTTTAACAAGCCGGGATGGGTTCTGGAGATCAACACCTGTGGGCCCTTTGTTGTCTTTTTCACTTCGACGATGTATGCCTTAATCCGCTCGTTATGTCGATATGTTTCGCTGTTCATCTGCTCCGAGGGCGCCAAGAGCGCTTCGACCTTGCCGAGATCGACAAAGACGTTTTTATTCTCTGTTCGTTGCACAATCCCGGTGACGATATCGCCCTCACGATTAGAGAATTCCTCATAGATCATGCCACGTTCCGCTTCCCGGATCCGCTGCACCACCACCTGTTTGGCGGTCTGGGCGGCGATGCGTCCGAATTCCCGAGGCGTGACCTCCGATTCAATCACATCATTGACCTGATAGTTGGGATCAATCCGTTGCGCCTCCGCTAGCGCCACCTCAACGCGAGGATCGGTGATCTCCTCGACAATCGCCTTACGGGAGTAGACCTTGAATTCGCCCGTCGCCCGGTCGATATGGACGCGAACATTCTGCAAAGAGCCGAAATTTTTCTTATAGGCAGAGATAAGTGCGGCTTCTATGGCCTCGATCAGTATCTCTTTGGATATTCCCTTCTCCCGTTCTAAATCTTTGAGAGCTGTCAAAAACTCGACATTCATCGGGATGCCTCCTAATTCAGTTGTCCTTAGAAACCCGGATATAAACGCACAGAGGAAACCTGCGGCAGCGGAATCGCCTGTTCCTCGTCATTTTTTGTTATTATGATAGACGCCTCATTTTTGCCGACCAGTTCGCCGATGTGTTCTTTGGCGTTGTTCACTGGGGCAAAAGTGGTGATACGGATGGTTTGGCCACGAAACCGCTCATAGTCCCGATCCGACTTCAAGGGCCGATCAATTCCAGGCGAAGAAACCTCCAACGAGTAGCCGTGAGCCACGGGATCCTCTCGATCCAGGATCTCGTCGATGCGACGGCTAACCTCTTGGCAGTCATCCATCTCAATGCCTGCTTCTTTGTCAATGAAAATGCGTAAGTACCAACTTCCTCCTTCCTTCACCCATTCGACATCGGCCAGCTCCAGGCCGAGTTCCTCTGTAATCGGCGTCGCCCAAGCTGTTACCCGGTCTTCCAACCGCACCTTGCCGGACATTGTAATCCTCCTTACAATTTTAGTGCTGTCATGCAGATGTTTCAGAAACTGCTTGCAGAATTCTCCATAGTTTCACCGGAATAAAAAGGATCCATTCTCATGAGGATCTCGACGCGTTAGGGGTTTACAAACGGAAAGAGTGGGCTAGGTACCCACTCCTTCGAAAACTGCTAAAATCCGCATCGATGTGACCGGACGCCATTGCTACCAAAGATTCCTTCTCCTGTCGGAAACGCACTAGTGATAGTATAGCACGGTGCTATTGCCAAAGCAAGCCTGATGGTATTTTTTAAGCGGTCCATACCGAAAATAAAAAACCTGCCGGAATTAACCGACAGGTTCGTTTTTTTGAAAAACTGGAGCCACCGACCGGGATTGAACCGGTGACCTTATCCTTACCAAGGATACGCTCTACCAACTGAGCTACGGCGGCAAAGTGGCGCGCCCGGGAGGATTCGAACCTCCGACCTCTTGATTCGTAGTCAATTACTCTATCTAGTCA